>CBFDVE010000018.1:0-14555 GCA_965613205.1 uncultured Rhodospirillaceae bacterium | reverse complement strand
GTTTTCCCGAAACCGGTCGAACACGGGAAATGAATCCGGTGTGAAACAGCCGATGCCGCCGGACGGCTCGTTCTTGTAATGTTTGATCTGGCCTTCGAATCGTTTCTGGCAAAAGGCCAGGGCCGAACACCACATGTGGGCGAAGTTGTCATCGACATTGAATTCCGGGCTATCGACCCCGTAAGGGTCAACCGCGACATCGTCGGCACCTTTGTTGACCGCATAGGGCATGGCCCCGCCCTGGATGCCGCCGAAGTTGAAATCCGGCTTGTAATAAATGCCCCATAGTTGGTCGGTGATCAGCGAGCCATCGACATCGGAATAGAGCGGCGCGTCGGAATCAATATGAATGACCGGCGGCATGACCCCATCATTGGTTTTCTGAATTTCCGGATCAATCCCCAATGTGCCTTCTTCCAAAGCCCAGTAGCGCCACATGGCAACATCTTTGTGTACGGTGCCATCGCCACCCTTGATATTCACCGTCTTGGGCAGGTCCAGCATGTCCCAGATACTTTTGACCCAGGGCCCCAGGGCGACGACGATCTGTTCACATTCGATAGTGCCCCGGTCGGTTTCCACCGCCTTAATGGCGGGGCTTGTATTGTCAGCGGCGAAGCCAATGACCGTGACGCCGGTTAGAATTCTTACGCCCAAAGCTTCCGCCTTGTCGGCCAGGCCATACATGGCTGCCGTGTTGTTGGCATAGCCGCCCCGTTTTTCGTGCAGCACGGATGTCACCCCGGTAGCCTGCCAGTCATCAAGCAGGCCCTTCATATAGGTGGCGGTATCCTCGGCCCCTTCAACAAAAACGGAGTCGTACCCGATGGCCCGTTGTTGCTCATATATGGTGGTGACGTTTTCACGCATCCTTTCGGCGCTGATCTGCATATAGCCGACCCCGTGGTAGCTAAATACCTCGGCATCGGATTCCCACACATCAACCGAATGGGCCATCAATTCGCGCATGGCGGGCTGGAAATAATTGTTGCGGATAACCCCGCAGGCGATGCCACTGGCCCCGGCGGCGATGCCGGTCTTGTCGATCACCAGAATATCTTCGCCACCGCCCTTGCCCGATGCTTGCAAGGCTCTGGCCAGATGCCAGGCGGTGCTCAGGCCGTGAATCCCGGCACCGATAATGACGTATCTGGCGTGGCTTGGAAAAGCCATGATGGGGGACCTTTTTGCGGTTGTTCAGGACCGTAAAAGCCTACAGTGTTTTTTTACCAATTTAAACCATTACTTCACATTGGTATAAATTGGTCTTATAATCGATGCCATGGTGCCAAATACTCCCCAATCCGGATCGGCAGGCATTGCCCAGCAATTGCGGCGATCCATCCTGGATGGGCAATATGCCTTTCAGGCGCGGTTGCCCAGTGAACGGAATTTGGCAACCACATTCGCCGTGTCGCGGGGAACCGCACGAACGGCGCTGGCCCTGTTGCAAGACATGGGCCTGGTGGCCCGACGAATTGGCAGTGGGACGTACGTCACCCATGATCCCGGCCCTAACCTGAATGATGGTTCGGACAGAACCATTGTTGAAGTCACCAGCCCCATGGAACTGATCGAATGTCGCCTGGCGATCGAGCCGAAGATGGTCAGGCTGGCGGTGCTCAATGCGACCAGCCAGGACCTGCAAAAACTGCACCGGATTCTGCAACGAATCGATTCCTGCGGCGATGATCCGGAATGTTTTTCCAGGGCGGACGAACTTTTTCACCTGGCCCTGGCGACGGCGTCGCACAATCGCTTGATCACCTGGTTGTATGTCAAGCTGAACGAAGTTCGCACCCATGCCCAGTGGGATCAGATGAAAAAATCGATCCTCAATAACCACAGCATAGACGCCTATAACCGCCAGCACCGGGCCTTGTACGAGGCTTTGGTGGCCCGCAATATGGATGGTGCCGCGACCGTCATGACAGGCCATCTGGAGAAAGCGCGGCAAGACCTGCTCACCGCCGGAACCGAATAAGTTTACCTATATGAAAAAAATTATCTTGTGGTGGGGTGCCAGAATCGATTTAACTGTATGACCTTAATTAATTTAAGGGCCGCACTTGGCTATTATTGCGGCAGTCGGGTCGAGGTCAATTCAAAGTGACTTAATGAATCATTTGACCCGATTTTCTGGGAGGATGTTTTTGTTGTTTGTGGGATGCCGCCGCAAAGGCTGGCAAACCCGGACGATTTCACAAAGGAGGGGAAGTAATGGGTGATCCACTTGACGCTCTAACTATTATTTTCACCGAGGTCTATTACTGGATCACGGTGGTTTTCATGTTCCTGATTCACGTCGGCTTCTGCATGTATGAAGTCGGCGCGTCGCGCAAGAAAAACATGATGCACACGCTGATGAAGAACACCATGGTCATTCCACTGGTCACGGTGTCGTTCTTTTATTTCGGCTGGTGGATCTATTTCGGTTGGGCCAACGGGCCCGGCATTACCGGCGGCGTTATCGATGCCCCGTGGGCGACGCCATGGTCGGAATTGATGGGCGCTCACCTGGGCGGCAAACCATTCCAGGATACGCTGACCGCTGACGACACCATGGGCTGGGCCCGCATCAATGGCGTTTTCTGGGCGGCCTTCCTGCTGTTCTCGTGGACGGCGGCTTCCATTGTCTCGGGGGCCGTGATCGAACGGATACGGTCCGGTGCTTTCTGGTTGCTGGCGGTGCTGATCGGGTCCTTCATGTGGATCATCGATGCCGCCTGGGGCTGGTCCCCCGATGGCTGGATGGTGCAGCTTCTGGGCTATCACGATGCTTATGCGTCCGGTGTTATTCACGCCATCGCCGGTGGCTTCGCGTTGGGGATTCTGGTTCACCTGGGGCCGCGTATTGGCAAGTTCCGCGCCGATGGCACGCCGCGCAACATCGTGCCACATAATCCGTGGCTGGTGACCATTGGCCTGTTCCTGATCTATACGGGCTTCTGGGGTTTCTATGTGGCTTGCAATATTCCCATCTTCGATATTGGCGGAGCGGCCGGTATGGACAAGTCGTTCTTTACGACGACCACCATCTACCTGACGCCAACAACCACATCGGCGATCACCATGAACTTCCTGATGTCACTATCGGGTGGCATGATGATGGGTTTTGTGATCTCAAAGGGGGATGCCTTCTGGACCTATTCTTCGGGTCTGGCCGGTATCATTGCGGCATCAGCCGGCAATGATCTGTACCATCCGATCCAGGCCATGATCATCGCCGCAGCGGGTGTTGTCTTTATGTACAAGATGCACTTTTGGGTCGAACGCAAGTTCAAGATCGACGACGCCGTTGGTGCCGTCGCCGTGCATGGCTATGCCGGGTTCTTCGGGGTGGTGATCGCCGGGTTTGTCCTGTGGGGTTACCCGTCGTCGATGAATCCGGATTACGCCCCGATCACGCCTTGGGGTCAGTTCATTGGCGCCGTGATCATGTTTGGCTTGCTGGGCTTCCTGCCGGCCTGGATTGCCGCGGGTATCTTGAAGAAAATGAACTTGCTGCGGATTCCGGAAGAAGTGGAAATCGCCGGTCTCGATCTGGCCGAATACCATGGCCGGTATCTCGACGAAGCGGAAGTCTATGAAGCTGAACTGTCGGAAGCCCGCGCTCGCGGCCTGATCGATTAAAACAGGGGAAATATTATGTCGACTGGAATTGAAACCTGGAACATGAACCTCCTGGACATCGGCACACTGTATCCGTTCCCCGGAACGGAAACCGTGCTGGTGATCATCGGGGTTGCGTCGTGGATTATCTGGCACATCAAACAGATAAAAGACGAAAATGCGGCCCTGGAGGAGGAAAAAAGAAAATTCTCCGACAAGGCCAAATTGCGCAAAGCGATGGAAATTTCGAACGCCGAATCCTTGTTGGAAACCGTCAAGAGCCACACCTCGGATTTCTAATCAGACGAACTTGATATACTAACAAGCGGCGGATGATTCTCATCCGCCGCTTTTTTTTAATGGATGAACAATGGTCAACCTGGAACCCTTTTTCGATCTCGAAGCCTATCTGCTATTGCCGCTGTTTCTGGTGTTGTTCCTGATGGCGCTGCCGATCCTGTCGCGAAAGGTTTTCGGCAAGGTGACCTACATTCTTGCCGCCGACCTATCCCGGCGGCGGGCGGGCGGGGAAGACATCGCCGTGCTCGACCTGCGCCCCAAAAAACAGTTCGATCACGGCCACATCGAAGACGCAATCAATGTCACCGCCGGAGAGGTCGAACAGCGACTTGGAAACAGTCAGGCGGCGCTGGAACTGGAAGGACAGACCCTGGTTTTCGTCTGCGCCAGCGATCTTTACTCGACCCGGTTGGCCGGAAAACTGGGCAAAAAGGGGGTGTCCGGGGTGAAGGTCCTGAAAGGGGGCATGTATAAATGGAAGCGCGACCACCAGCCCGTGGTATAGGGTAAACCCAATGGTGCAGAATCCTCACAGTAACGGAACCTCTCTGGAAAATAATCTGGAGGTCGCCATCGGTCGCCAGGTACGTGCTTTTCGCAAAGGTCTGGGTATGACCGTTGTCGAAGTCGCCCGCCTGGGCCACCTGTCGGCGGGGATGCTGTCAAAGATTGAACACGGACTGACATCGCCGTCCCTGTCGACCCTGCAAAACCTGGCCGGGGCCTTGAATGTGCCGGTCACGTCGTTGTTTCGCCAGTTCGAAGAAGAACGGGATGCCAGCTTCGTCCGCGCCGGAGAAGGGATCGAGATCGAACGACGCGGCACTCGGGCCGGTCACCACTACCGGCTGCTGGGTCACACGGTCGGCGGCAGCGTCACGGTCGAGCCCTATTTGATCACCCTGAGCGAAAAATCCGACGTTTTTCCCATCTTTCAACATCAGGGGGTGGAATTTGTCCATTTGCTGGAGGGTGAACTTGATTACCGCCATGGTGACCAGATTTATTCCATGGCACCGGGAGATTCCCTTTTCTTCGATGCCGATGCCCCTCATGGCCCGGAAAATCTGGTAAAATTGCCGATCAGGTTCCTCTCGATCATCAGTTATCCGGCCGGAGAAAATTCAGATTAAGGGAAATATAAAAACGGGCTGGTATTTTCCTCTCAAGAATATTATTTTCTTACTATTGATCTTTCTGGGATGTTTCGGTTAAACGAAAGATCTGTTGGACAAGGATGAAATATATGTGCGGTATCGCAGGCATTCTCTATAAAAACGGACCCGTGGACTCGGCCATCGGCAGGAATTTGATCGCTATGTTGGATGGCTGTCAGCATCGCGGGCCGGACTCCACCGGCTTCGCCCTCTATCATGAGCCGAAGGAAAATTTGTTGCGCCTGCGCTTCTTTATCGAAGATGGCCCCGAAGGCGACAAGACCCTGGATCGCATTAAAGACAAACTGGCTGACTTTCAGGCCGAAGTGGTCGAAGAACAGCGCATCGGTTCAACCGGGCGCTTTGAGGTGCGCTTCAAGGGTGATTTGCAAAAGTTGGCTTATGCGTTGGAGCATGTGGCGAAAGTGGTATCGATCGGTGAAAGCCTGGATATCATCAAGGATATCGGCGGCGCCCATGATGTGGACGACGTTTACGGGGTCGATGATTTTCACGGCACCCACGGCATCGGCCATGTTCGCCTGGCCACCGAATCCGATGTCGCCCCGGAGGCCTCGCACCCGTTTTGGGCCACCGGCTTTGCCGATATCGCCATCGTCCACAACGGCCAGATCACCAATTACTGGAAAATGCGCCGCCGCCTGGTCAAACGCGGCTTCGAGTTTAACACCGACAACGACAGCGAGCTGATCGCCGTCTACCTGGCCGACAAATTGAGCCAGGGGGAAAAACTGACCGATGCTTTGAAAACGTCCATCGACGATATGGACGGCACGTTTTCGTTTCTGGTCTCGACCCGTGATGAAATCGGTTTCGCCAAGGATCACCTGGCGGCCAAGCCCATGGTCAAGTTCGAAAACGACGACCTGATCGCCATCGCCTCGGAAGAGGTCTCTCTCAACAAACTGTTTCCGGGCGAGGCGCTGAGCACCTCGGAACCACCTCCGGGATCTTACGGCACATGGCAACGATCGATCTAGCGACAACCAGCGTCCGCGATGCCAACGGACTGATCCGCAACTATGGGGCCGAAGGTGAAGATGTCGTTGTCATCAATCCGGACGCGCGCCACCATATCGGTGTCGGCCTGGTGCATCCGATTAGAGTCAGGATCAAAGGGTCGGCGGGTTATTTTTGTGCCGGGCTGAGCGACGGCGGACAATATGAAATCGATAACAATGTCGGCTGGGGCCTGGCCGATAACATGCTCGGCGGGTCTGTCGTGGTGCGCGGTAACGCCAGCGCCATTGCCGCCGTGGCCATTCGCGGGGCCGAAGTGGTGGTTCATGGCAACATCGGATCACGAGCCGGCCAGGTGATGAAGGAAGGCACTCTCCTGGCCAAAGGGAACGCCAATTTCATGGCCGGTTACATGATGTATGGCGGCCGCATTATCATTCTCGGTGCATCGGGCGAAAAGGTCGGCCAGGACATGACCGGCGGCACTATTTATGTCGGCGGCAAAATCGATTCTCTCGGCACCGATGCCCATCAGATCGATCTGCCCGAGGCCGAGCAAAACGAAATACGTGAATTCCTCGACCGCTATGAAATCTCTTTTGCGGGGCGTCTACAAAAAGTCGTCAATGCGGGCAAGAACCTGCGCTACAACAAGATCGAACCACGGGTGCGCAACGTGCCGTTTTTCGTCGCCTCGGGCAAATCCGATTACTGGAATGAAAAGGTCCAGGAAGATATCCACGTCAAATCGATCATTGGCCGCTACCGTATTCGCGGCTATGGCACGTCCAGGCCCCTGCCTCATTTGTCTGACCTGGCCTTCAAGCATAAAATTTCGCTGCAAAACATCGATGCCCAGGTGATCGACAAGGTAGCGATGGCAACGGAAGTGGGTGGCCGCAATGGCGGCAGACCGATTTCCTTGAGTATGCCGGTGATGATCGCCCCGATGAGTTATGGGGCCTTGTCGAAATCGACCAAACTGGCCCTGGCCCTGGCCTCGAAACTATCCGGCATATCGGAAAACACCGGCGAAGGCGGCATGATGGATGCCCAGCGCCAGATGGCCGATCAGTTGATCTACCAGTGTCTGTCCGGTCGCCTGGGCTGGAATATTCACGACATGCAACGGGCCAACGGGCTGGAAATTTATATTTCCCAAGGGGCCAAGCCGGGCCTGGGCGGGCAGTTGATGGCCAGGAAAGTGACCAGGGAAATCGCCACCATTCGCGGCATTCCCGAAGGCATCGACCTGCGCTCGCCCTCGCGCCACCCGGATGTTCTGGGGGCCGATGATCTGGTCATTAAAATCGAGGAATTTCGCGAGGCCACTGGCTACCGTATTCCGGTATCCGTCAAACTGGGTGCCGGGCGGGTGCGTGACGATATTAAAATCGCCTGGAAAGACGGCTTTGATTTTGTTGAACTCGACGGCCTGCAAGGCTCGACCGGGGCCGCCGGTAACGAAGTGCTGGAATATGTCGGCATCCCGACCCTGTCGGCCATTCAGGAAACCATGGATTCCCTCGATGAAGTGGGCGGTCGCGACGACATGCCGATTGTCCTCATGGGCGGTATCAAAGACGGTATCGACGCCGCTAAAGCCCTGGCGCTCGGCGCTCATGCGGTTGGCATCGGCACCGCCGCCATCATCGCCGGGGGCTGTATTGCCTGCTTACAATGCCATGTCGGCCAATGCGTGGTCGGCATCGCGACGCAGGACCCGGAACACGAAAAACGCTACGACACAGACGTGGAGGCGCACCACATTCACACCTATCTTGAATCCATGCGCTGGCAACTGGCCGCCATCACTCATTCTTTGGGCCACTCCAATGTGCATGACCTGTGCCGCGATGATCTGGTCGCCCTGACCCCGGAAGCCGCCGAAATCACCCGGCTGCCCTACGCCCCTGAATACCGGAAAGTTTCCTGAAATGGATGACGTTTACAACATCGACCGCGTCGCCCCGGCGTGCGCACCGGAAAACTTTGCCGATGACACGGGCGAGGCCCACTTCGTTCCGGCCCCCTGTCAGGTCGCCTGTCCGGTCGGCACCGACGCACCGTCCTACATCGCCCATATCTGGGACGGGGAAATCGAAAAAGCGTTCGAGGCGATCACGGCGACCAATCCGTTCAGTTCCATCTGTGGTCGGGTTTGCGATGCCCCGTGCGAACCGGCCTGCCGTCGCGCCGACAGCGACGGGGCCATTGGCATCCGTAATCTCAAACGCTACGTCATGGAAAAACTGGGCAAGGATCACAGCTTGCCGCCCGTATCGGTCAGTCGGCCGGAAACCGTCGCCGTCGTCGGCAGCGGCCCGGCCGGATTGACTGCGGCCCAGGATTTGGCGGTCGCCGGGTTCGAAGTCCACGTCTATGAAATGACCGACCGCCTGGGCGGCATGATGGTCTGGGGTATCCCCGCCTTCCGCCTGCCGCCGGGCACCATCGAAGAAGACCTGAACCGGATGCTGACCCGCTGTCCCGGCATTAAAATCCACTTGGGCACGCCCCTTACGTCCCAGGGCGAAGGCGGCATCAGTCTTGATGAACTTAAGGACAAGCACCATGCGGTGCTGCTGACCATCGGCGCCTGGTGGGGTAAGTCCATGGAAATCCCCGGTGCCGATGATCCGCGCGTGGTCGATGGGGTCGAATTTCTGCGCCGTATCAATGGCGGTGATCGACCGCAATTGCCGGACACGGTCCTGGTTATCGGCGGCGGCGATGTGGCGATGGATGCCTGCCGCGCCGCCAAGCGCCTGAATGGGGGCAAAACGGTCAAAGTCCTCTATCGTCGCGGTGCCCAGGAAATTCCCGCCCGCAAGGAAGAACTGGAAGACGCCCTTCGAGAAGGCATTGAGATCATCTACAACAGGCAGCCTGTCGCGGTCAGCGGAGATGATAACGGATTGAGTCTGCGCTGCGTCGAAACCAGCCTGGGCGAACCCGACGAAGGTGGCCGCAGGCGGCCCGAAAACATCCCCGGCAGCGAAGTCGATATGGATTGCGGCCTGGTCGTGCTGGCCGTCGGCCAGTCGGCGGCCAATGATGATCTGGAAGACCACGGCCTGATGAACCGGGACCGGGTCCATACCAACTGGGACACCATGGCCACGCCTGACCGCAAGGTTTTCGCCGCCGGTGACGGGGCTTTCGGCGGCTCGACCATTGTCATGGCCATGCAGCACGGACACCGAAGTGCCTATTACATCAAGGCGTTCCTGGATGGCACGGAAAACCCGCTGCCCTACCGGACCCCGTTCAAGACCCGCCGGGTACCGGTCTCGCAGGACCCGGATTGGGAAGTTTTCCCGGTGCAGGAACAACCGTTCCATGGCCTGGGGCAGACGCCGGAAACCTTTCCCGAAATCATGTCCACCTACACGGACTCCCAGGCCCGCGACGAAGCGGCCCGGTGTTTCCGCTGTGACGCGGAAACCGGCTCGGCCGATTACACGGTCAACACCCGTGAAGATATTTTCGTCATGGCCCGCACGGACGCCGTTGATGTGGCAACGCAACGGGCGATCCTGGCAAAACGCCTGCAAGCGCGGGACGATCCCTACGGAGAAGACGTTCGCGTATCCTTCGATGATCTGGTGTTCCTGCCCGCCAACCTGTCGCGCCTAGTGATCGATCCCTACCGGGACGCCTGTAACGTCAAGACCGCCGTGACCGATAACCTGACCCTGGATTTACCGTTCATGGTCACCGGTTTTGATTCTGCCCCGGTGGAAGTCAAATCAGCCCTGGCCGATGGTATCGGTCGCGCCGGATCGGCCTATATGGGACGGGCTCGGTTGGCCGATGATGTGCCCTGGGTGCAGTTGATTGGCCAAGGTGATACACCTGCCGAAGGTGCCGCAATCCAGGTTCACTGCCCCCGATCGGGTGCCGTTACCAAAGTCAAAAAGGGCACCAGTGTGCCGCAAGGACTGGCGGTGTCCATCGATGATCTGGAAGCGGCGATCCCGTTCGCGCTGGACAATAAATTTGATTTGCTGCTGTTGCAGGGCAATGGCCCGGTCACGGCGAATTGGCCGGAACTGTCCGGCGAACCGGATTTGACGGTGATCCGCGATACCATCGCCATCATGCGCCGCATGAACCGGGAAGAAGATCTGCATATCGCCTATTTCGGCGGCGTCCGTACCGGCACCGATGGGGCCAAGCTGATCGGCCTGGGGGCCAACGTGATGATCGTCGGGGCCGCCATGGGGTTTGCCGTGGGTGGCCGGGTGCAAAATCAGACGCTGGAATTCGGATCGGATTATTCGCCAGACGACCGGGCCGAAGCCGCCGCCATGTTGCTCAATGCCATGTCCGGCGAGGCGGCGATCATGGCCCGCTGTACGGGCAAAACAAACGTGCATAACCTGGAGCCGGAAGACCTGCGCTCGATCACCATCAAGACATCCCGCGCCACGGGAATCCCGTTGGCGGGAGCACGCCTTAAGTCTTAATATGCTCTGTCAGACGACAGGGGAAACCTATTGGGGGGATCAACAAATGGCTAATAATCTGGCGGACATCGCCAAAAAGAAAAAAATCAAATACTTCTTAATCAGCTTTGTCGATCTGTTCGGGGTGCTGCGGGCCAAGCTGGTTCCGGCCCGCGCCATCGCCGGGATGCAAAAAAACGGTGCCGGTTTCGCCGGGTTCGCGGCCTGGCTGGACATGACCCCGGCCGACCCGGACATGTTCGCCATTCCCGATCCCGATAGCCTGATTCAGTTGCCGTGGAAGCCGGAAGTGGCCTGGCTGGCCAGCGATTTGTCGATGGATGGCAAGCCGGTCGCATCTTCTCCCCGGGTGATGCTGAAAAACCAGTTGGCCAAGGCTCAGAAAAAAGGCTGGCGCATGAAGGCCGGGGTCGAATGTGAATACTTCTTAACCAACGCCGACGGCTCGGCCATTGCCGATACTCTCGATACCCAGGAAAAGCCCTGTTACGACCAAAGCGCGCTCATGCGCCGCTACGATGTGGTCTCGCAAATTTGTGATTGCATGTTGCAGTTGGGCTGGAATCCTTACCAGAACGACCACGAAGACGGCAACGGCCAGTTCGAAATGAACTGGGATTACGACGATGCCCTGAACACCGCCGACAAGCACACGTTCTTTAAATACATGACCCGCACCATCGCCGAAAGTCACGGCCTGCGGGCGACCTTTATGCCCAAACCCTTTAGCCATTTGACCGGCAACGGCTGCCACAGCCATGTATCCGTGTGGGATAAAACAGGCAGGAAAAACCTGTTCCTGGATACCAGGGACGAAAACGGTTTGTCGAAGCTGGCCTACAAATTCCTCGGCGGCATACTGCACAGCGCCCCGGAACTGTGTTCGATCTTCAATCCGACGGTCAACAGCTTCAAGCGCATTAATGCCCCGCGCACCACGTCCGGGGCGACCTGGGCCCCCAACACGGTGACCTGGACCGGCAACAACCGGACCCACATGATCCGGGTGCCGGAAGCCGGTCGGTTCGAACTGCGCTTGCTCGATGGGGCGACCAACCCCTATCTGTGCCAGGCCGCAATACTGGCCGCAGGCATGGACGGCGTTGCCAACAATCGGGACCCCGGCAAGCGCATGGATATCGACATGTACGCCGAAGGCGACAAGGTCAAGGGCGGCAAGAAACTGCCTCTCAACCTGCTCGACGCCCTGCGCCTGACCGAAAAAAGCCAGGTCCTGAAAGACGCTTTCGGGGCCGATGCGGTAGACAGTTACGTCAGGCTGAAAATGAAAGACTGGCAATCTTATTGCGCCCACCTGTCGAAATGGGAACGTGACAACACCCTGGATTGCTAAGGGAGAAATCTCATGAGCCGTGTTTTCCACCGCCGCCCCGGCCAGGGTCTGCCCATCGCGGTCAAGGGCGATGGTATATTTATCGAAGATGCTTCCGGCAAGCGCTACATGGATGCTTCGGGCGGGGCGGCGGTGTCGTGCCTCGGTCATTCCGATGCCGATGTGCGGCGGGCCATTAAAGACCAGGTCGATAAAATCGCCTTCGCCCACACCAGTTTTTTTTCTTCCCAACCCAGCGAAGAACTGGCCGAATTGCTGGTCGAAGCCGCCCCGGCGGGTCTGGATAGGGTCTATTTCGTATCCGGTGGGTCGGAAGCGGTCGAAGCCGCGATCCTGATGGCGCGGCAATACTATGTGGAACGGGGGATGAGTGAACGAGATCACTTTATCGCCCGCAGGCTCTCCTACCACGGCAATACTCTGGCCGCCCTGTCGGTGGGGGACAATACCTTCCGCCGGGCCGCCGTGGAGCCGCTGCTGATGCCGGTGTCCCACATCGCACCGTGCTACGCCTACCGGGAAAAACAGGCGGGCGAGAGCGAGCGGGATTACGGCCAGCGAGTGGCCAATGAACTGGAAGCGGAAATCCTGAAAGTCGGGCCGGAAAAAGTTTGCGCCTTCGTCGCCGAAACCGTCGGCGGGGCCTCGGCCGGTGTGCTGATGCCGGTGCCCGGTTATTTCAAACGCATCCGCGAAATTTGTGACCAGTACGATATTTTGCTCATTCTCGATGAAGTCATGTGCGGCATGGGCCGCACGGGCACCACGTTCGCCTGTGAACAGGAGGGCATAGCGCCGGATATGATCACCGTCGCCAAAGGTTTGGGGGCTGGATATCAACCGATTGGCGCGACCCTGGTATCGGGTAAAATATTCGATGCCATCCGCGATGGCTCCGGGGCTTTTCGCCACAGTCATACCTATATGGGTCACCCGACGGCTTGTGCCGCCGCCCTGGCGGTGCAGCGCACCATCCGCAAGCGCAATTTACTGGATAACGTCAGGCGGCAAGGCGCGGCTTTCCAGAAAGCCCTGACCGAACGACTGGGCAATCAGCCGTACCTGGGTGAAATCAGGGGGCGGGGTCTGTTCTGGGGAGTCGAGCTTGTCGCCGACCGGGCAACCAGGGAAACCTTTGATCCGGCCTGCAAGCTGGACAAGATCATCATGGCCGAGGCCATGGACCGGGGCCTGATCTGCTACCCCAGTGCGGGCACGGCAGACGGCGTTCGCGGCCATCATGTTCTGCTCGCTCCACCTTTTATTGTGACCGGCGACCAGGTGGTTGAAATCGCCAGCCGCCTGGGTGATGCCATCGAAGCGGGCATCAATCAAATATGCCCATCGTAAGCTTGCGCCCCGATCACGGCGCAGATCAGGGTGAAAGTGGGCCGCCCCAGCGCCAAGGCTCAGCGATTTGCCAAAATGACCACCGACCCGGTCTCGTATTAACTGGCGGAACCTTCGCCGGTGCCGTTATCCTGATTTCCGGTGTGGCCTTGTTGATCCAATCGGATCGTAGTGCCTTGACAGAGAATAAAAGCGGCCCAATAATCGTTTGTATAACAACAAATATCAGGGAATGGCATGGACTCTCTGAGCCGACGAATTCTGGATAAAGAAGACGAAGTGGTCGCCCTGACCCGCGACTTGGTTCGCATTCCCACGGTCAATCCGCCCGGCGATGCCTATACCCCGTGCGCCCGGCTTATAGGCGATAGACTGGCCAGGCGGGGTTTTGAAATAGAATATGTACGCGGCCAGGATGCCATCGGCGACAGCGACAAATATCCCAGAACCAATGTGATCGCCCGGATCGAAGGCAATCGGTCGGGCCCCTGTGTGCATTTCAATGGCCACATCGATGTGGTCGAACCGGGCCTGGGCTGGACCGTTGATCCTTACGAAGGGGTGGTCAAAGACGGCAAGGTCTACGGTCGCGGCAGTTGTGACATGAAGGGTGGCCTGGCCGCCGCCATTGTCGCGGTGGAAGCGCTGCTGGAACAACATGGCCGGGACTTTCCCGGAGCGATCGAAATTTCCGGCACGGTCGATGAAGAAAGCGGCGGCTATGGCGGCGTCGCCTACCTGGCCGAAAATGGCTATTTTTCCAAACCCCGGGTCGATCATGTGATCATTCCCGAACCTCTGAACGTGGACCGGGTGTGCATCGGTCATCGTGGGGTGTGGTGGGCGGAAGTGGAAACCCGTGGCAAGATCGCCCACGGCTCCATGCCCTTTCTGGGTGACAGCGCCATCCGCCAAATGGGGGCGTTCCTCGCCCGCATTGAGCAGGATTTATACCCGGCCCTGGAGCGCAAAAAAACGACCATGCCGGTGGTTCCCGAAGGGGCCAGACAATCGACCCTGAACATCAATTCATTGCATGGTGGGCTGGGCGAGGATTTTATCGGCTTGCCTGCGGCTCTGGTCGCCGATAGCTGCCGCATGGTGCTGGACCGGCGCTTCCTGATCGAAGAAAATATCGACGACGTGAAAGCCGAAGTGGTGGATATTCTGGAAAGTCTGCGCCGCGACCGGGAGCAGTTTTCCTACACCCTCCGCGACATGATGGAAGTGCCGCCGACCATGACCGAGGAAGACGCCCCGGTGGTTCTGGCCGTGGCCCATGAAATCGAACGGGTACTGGGTAGAAAAGCGCAAACCGTAGTGTCGCCG
>CBFDVE010000017.1:0-14679 GCA_965613205.1 uncultured Rhodospirillaceae bacterium | reverse complement strand
ACGGGCAAAATCAGGCTGAACATCGCGCCGCGACCGGCATCGCTGACAAGCTGAATCTCTCCCTGGAGCATGATCGCAAGCTCTTTGGCGATTGCCAAACCCAGCCCGGTGCCGGCATGCTCTCGGGCAAGACCATCGCCGAGCTGGCGAAACTTTTCAAAGATTCGTTGTTGTTCCTCAACGGGGATACCCGGTCCATTGTCGATCACGCTGATGCGTACGCGTTCGCGGTCATCGTCGCCATGGCCTGGGGGAAGTTGTTCTGCACGGAGGATAACCTGTCCCTGCTCGCCATCGCTCTGGTGGGAGCTGAACTTGGCTGCATTTGAGAGGAAGTTGAAAACGATCTGCTGAAACCGTCGCGGGTCTGTCTCGACAAGAGGCACCTGGCCAACGACCTCGCCTCGCACCAGCACCCCGAGTCGATCAGCCTGTGGCTGAATCAATGCAACAAGCCCTTCACACGCATCACTCACATTGATGCGTTCGAGATGCAGGTCCACTTTGCCCGCTTCGAGCTTGGCCATAGTCAAAAGGTCTTCGATGAGTTCGAGCAGACTTCGGCTGGCCGAGACAATGTTGCGGAGATATCGCTCGCGTTTGATCGCATCGGGGCCGACATCTGGATTGACCGCCTTCTCACGCTGGGCAATCTCGAGCAAGAGTTCTGCAAAGCCGATGATCGAGTTGAGAGGCGTGCGGAGTTCGTGGCTGACATTGGCCAGAAACTCACTCTTGAGCGCGTTGGTTTCATAGAGCACCGAGTTGGCTTCAGCCAGCTCGTTGAGTTTGACATCCATGGCTGCGTTGATCGCACGCAGTTGATCGTGCGTCTGGCTGAGGTTTTCGAGCATGCTGTTGAATGTCTGGGCAAGCTCCTGAAACTCATCGCCGGTTTCGATTGTGCTTCGTACTGCAAGCTCGCCTGAACGAACACGCTCGGCGGTCTCGCGCAGGCTGCGCACGGGGCTCAGAATAATGCGATGGATAATCAGATAAAACACCACCACCGCCAGCCCCAGCACCAGATCATAGCCACCGCTTTGCCAGGCCAGTGCCGTTAGAATGGGGGCAATTGCGTAGCCAAACATAAAAGGCAGCGCGATCATGCCCGAAATGACGCCAAAGCCCCGCCGCCCCAACAGCTCTGCCGTGATCACCGGGCGAACGATACTGGTCACACCATAACCGGCCCCGTGCAAAATGACGAACCCGGCGATCAGCCCGACCGATCCTCCGGCAAATAACAGGCAAGCCGCTGCCACCCCGATACCGACAAAACACCCGGTGGCGATGGCGAAAATGGAGACATGCCGTTCCGCCGCCATCATCGCCAGCCGACCGGTGACCTGCATGGGGCCGATCATCGAGGCCGCCAGCACGGCGGCTTGCGGGTCCACGCCCCGATCTTTCATGATCAGCAGCATATGGGTGATAACGCCGCCATGCTCCACTGCGATGGCGGTAAAGGCTATCGCCAACAGCCAGAAGGCGGGGGATTTCAAGACCTGGCCGACCCGGATCGGGTGATCAGGGTGATCGCCCGCTTGGCGTTGTCGCCCATGGACCGGGTAATGATGGCGAAGCAGGCCTCGTATAAGGCCCCCGACATGGCCACCCCGAGGCCGATCCAGACCGCGAAAAATTGCCACAGTTCAGTCACTTGCGACAACAGCAGCAGCATCACCGCCCCGAGCACGGCGCAGCCGGTGAAGACCAGGCGCGACAATCCCCGGTCGATCAGATGACCCATGCTGGGGGCCAGCAGGGCGGACGCCACCAGGGCCCCGGAAAAGGCCGCCGACAGCTCGTTTACGGACCAGCCGAGCGAGCGCTGCCATTCGGGCAGCAAGGCCGGAAACAAATAGAAAAACGAGGCCCAGACGATGGTTTCACCGACCGCAAAGGGCCACACAATATGACGAAACCGGTCGGATTTGACGGGCACTGTTTCGGCCATCGGCAAAAAATCAACTTCCGGGAAAACACGTATGGCGGCACACGCCGCACTATAATATCTTTTGTCTTTGCAATGAACGATGGAACCCTTGCCATATGATGGCCAAAACTCCCGAAATCCTGCTGAAAACCGTTCGCGACCTGGCCGCCGAGCTCAATCCCCGCCATATGGCCCTTGGGCCCATAACGCTCGATAGTATTCTGGACCGGGATCTTGGTTTCGACAGCCTGGGCCGGGTCGAATTGCTGGTCCGACTGGAGCGGCAATTTCAGGTTTCCCTGCCCGAACAGGCGCTGATGGAAGCGGAGTCGCCGCGCGACCTGCTGCGCGCCGTGTCGGGTGCCGATGGTCTCAAAGCACCGCCGTCGTTCTCCGCCGCCGCGGCCCCCCTGTCGCTGGGCCAGGTCGAGGACGCACCCGACAGTGCCAAATCCCTGATCGAGGTGCTCGACTGGCATGTGGCGGCCCATGCCGACCGCCCCCATATCCGCCTGTACAGCGATGATGATGACGGCGACATCATTACCTATGGCGACCTGCGCCAGGGGGCCGGCAGAATCGCCCGTGGCCTGCAAGGCCTGGACCTGACCCCTGGTGAAGCGGTGTTGATCATGCTGCCCAGCGGTCGGGAGTATTTCGAGGCTTTCATGGGAACTTTGCTGGCCGGCGGGGTGCCGGTGCCGGCCTACCCACCCGGTCGCATCAGCCAGTTGCAAGAACATCTGCTACGCCATGTGGCGATCGCCGAGAACTGCCGGGCCGGGATCATGATCACCCTGCCCGAGGCGATCAAGTTTTCCAGGTTGTTGCGCCGTCGTGTGGCCAGTCTGCGCCATGTTAAAACACCCGGAGAAATTTCAGCGATCAGCACGGTCGACCTACATCCACCGGTTCTGAAAGCCGATGATGTGGCCTTGTTGCAGTACACCTCGGGCAGCACCGGGGCACCGAAGGGCGTGGTCCTGACCCAGGCCAACCTGCTGGCCAATATCCGGGCCATGGGAATCCTGCTGGAAGCATCGTCAAAAGATGTTTTCATCAGCTGGCTGCCGCTCTATCACGACATGGGCCTGATCGGGGCGTGGCTCGGCAGCCTGTATCATGCCGCCCATCTGGTGGTGATGTCGCCGCTCGCCTTCATTGCCCGGCCGGTGCGCTGGTTGACCGCCATTCACCGCTACGGCGGCACTATTTCGGCGGCCCCCAATTTCGCCTATGAAATGTGTGCCCGGCGTTTGAGCGAAGAACAAATCAAGGGCCTTGATCTAAGCTCCTGGCGATTGGCCCTGAATGGGGCGGAGGCGGTCAGCCCGGAAACCATGGAACGTTTTAGCAGCCATTTTGCCGCCAGTGGTTTCAGGCCTGAAACCATGTTTCCGGTCTACGGCCTGGCCGAAAATTCCGTCGGCCTGACCTTTCCGCCACTGGGCCGTGCGCCCCTGATCGACCGGGTCGACCGGGTCGCCCTGATGGCCGATGGCGTGGCCAAACCGGCCCCGGATACAGATTTGGCGGCCTTACGGTTTCCTGCTTGTGGATTTCCCCTGCCGGGGCACCAGATCAGGGTCGTCGATGGCGGCGATCTGGAACTGCCCGATCGCCATCAAGGCCATATCCAGTTTCGCGGCCCCTCGGCGACCAGCGGCTATTTGCGGGCACCGGATAAAAACCGCGACATGTTCCACGGCGACTGGCTGAGCTCCGGCGACAAAGGTTACCTGGCCCAGGGGGAGCTCTATATTACCGGTCGCAGCAAGGACATCATCATCCGCGCCGGTCGCAATATCTACCCCCAGGAAGTGGAACAGGAAGTCGGCAAGATCGATGGCATTCGGGACGGCAATGTGGCTGTATTTGGCTCGCACGACGATAGCCCAGGCACCGAACGCCTGATCGTGCTGGCCGAAACCCGCAAACGGGATGAGGAAATTCAGGCCGGGCAACGGGCCCGGATCATCGCCCTGGTCACCGATTTGACCGGCGGCCCACCCGACGATGTGGTGCTGGTGCCACCCAACACGGTGGCGAAAACATCAAGCGGGAAAATCCGTCGCGCCGCCAGCCGGCAAATTTATGAAAATGATGAAATCGGCAAGACCGGTCGCGCCGCCTGGCTGCAAGTGGCCCGCATGGCGGCGCTCACCGCCCTGCCTCAATTGCGCCAGGCCAAAACGCGAATTTCATCGACCTTGTTTGCCGCCTGGAGTTTGTTGTTGTTTGGTTGTTCGGCGATTGTCATCTGGTCTTTGGTGATGATCCTGCCCCTGCAACGGTGGCGCTGGGCGCTGGCACAAACCACCATCAAGGGACTGATGATTTTGTGTGGCATCCCGATGACCCTGCGCGGCAGGGAAAACATCCCCGCACCCGGCCATCCCTGCATCTTCGTCGCCAATCATCAAAGCTATGTAGATGCCCTGGTGATGATGGCCCTGTTACCGCCACGGACCCGCTTTGTGGTCAAATCGGAAGTCCGGGGCAGTTTTTTTCTGCGCACACTGCTGGATCGCTTTAGCTGCCTTTATGTGGAACGGTTCGATAGCGCCAAAAGCGTACAGGCGTCCCGCAGCCTCATCGAGGCCGGACGTTGCGGGGCATCGTTGATGTTTTTCGCCGAAGGCACCCTGACCCGGATGCCGGGCCTGCTGCCCTTTCGCATGGGCGCGTTCGAGGCCGCCAGCAAAACCGCCATGCCGATTATCCCGCTCGCCATTCGCGGCACCAGGTCAGTGTTGCGCGACACCCAGTTTTTCCCCCGGCGCGGCATTATCGATGTGGTCGCCGGTCCGGCCATCGCCCCCCAAGGCGATGATTTCAATTCGGCAATTGCCTTGCGCGACCAGACCCGTGACTGGATTTTGCAACATTGCCAGGAACCGGATCTGGGCCACGAACGGGTGCTCGTGGACAAACCCTGACTATTTGGTCTTAATAGAGCGTAGAAAGGCGAATCAACATGAGTAAAGCCAGGGCCCGTGAACGGGCAAAAGCACGCGCCGCCGGCAAAGCCAAGAAACGCTCCGGCGGCGATAATCAGGCCGCCGCAAATATTCCATCCGGGCGGTTCGATCCGAAGGACAATTCGTTTTCCAATCCGACCACTACGGCCAGCGGCAAGAATTTGGCCGGTGCCAGACGCGGCGCGGCCCGGTCCCGCTAGAGCGCTTCCGAGATATTATGAACCATTCTGACCCTGTTATTTTGTTTCGTGACGAGGAACGCATCGCAACGCGATGCGGTGTATCGGGTAAGATGCGTGACGACGACACGGAACAAAAGAACAGGGCCTTCGGTGGGGCATATGGGCTCGTCGGGGTCGTTGCGACCCTTGCCCGATGCCGGGGCATCGCGCGGCGTGCCGCGCCTACCCGAGCAAGCCCATCTACCCCATCAGAATGGTTCATAATAACTCGGAAGCGCTCTAGTTATTTGTTGCCCAGTTCATAGATGGCTGCGGCGATTTTGCCTTCCAGCGGGAACATCTGCGCGATGCTTTCAAGGCCATCGAAAACCTGAGCCAGCGCCTCAACTTCGAAATAGGCGGCGAAATCATCTGATGAAACTACCGGGGTTGCAGGATAAGCGTTCCCATGGCACCGGGGGTGTAGTCTGCCGGGTCGGTGGTCAGGGTCAGGTATTCGGTGCGGCTCCATTTATCGGCGAAGTTGGCATAGAGCGATGACAGCGGATTGCCCGACTGGCCGGTCGAAAAAATAAATAATGACCGGTCCAGGTTCGACAAATCATAAATGCCGCGCAAACTGGCGGCGTGCTGGTTGGCGAAGGGTTCCTTTTCGTTCATCAACTTGAAACGACCGACATTGATCGTAAACACACCGCCGACCGAGGGTACTTTGATATCGAATAGATCCCGCAATATCGGCACATTGGTCATGGGGTTGTGATCGCTGTGAGCGAAGTGGGCCTCACCCCAGGTCCAGTCGTCCATATCGTCGCCGAAGCGGGATTGCAGATCGGTGATCGCGGCGTTCAGGGCAACCCGCAACATGCCGGCGCAGGTTTCGTTGGCGGCACTGG
This sequence comes from uncultured Rhodospirillaceae bacterium, assembly GCA_965613205.1. Lineage (GTDB taxonomy): Bacteria > Pseudomonadota > Alphaproteobacteria > Rhodospirillales > JABHCV01 > CAZZKE01. The sequence continues at coordinate 8,681 of CBFDVE010000017.1, read as the reverse complement.
TTGTATCGTCGCACCAGCGACCCATGCCGTCCTTGTCGCGCAACACGTTGGCCATAAAATTCGGTCGGATTTTCCAGTTGCGGTTAAACAGTTCGCCCAGTTCATCGCCGTAAACCGAGCGCGCCAGTTCGCGCAACCAGGCGGAAAAGATCAGTGGTTCGGATCCGCCGAGCGTCATCGTGCCATCCCAGGCCTTGAGTTTGGCCAGGGCCTTTTTGGCCAAGGGGTCCGAAGCGGAAACGCCGGTCATCAGGGGCAGCATTTCGAGCGCCATCAGCGAGGTCACATCGGCCTGCATGGCCTGAAAACTGGCTACCGAATGCTTTTTTCGGGCTTCCAGTAATTGATCAATGCGATCGGCCCGGTAGGGCAAGGTCCAGTCTTTGGTGATCAGGTAGGGGTAATCATCGGCGACTATTTTCTGGTTGGCGGTGCGGATCGACGATTTGGCCGGGTTATAGGCCTGAGGCAATTCGTCGAACGGAATAAACCCGTCCCAGTCATACGTGGCATCCCAGCCGGGCACCGGCACCAACCCCTGAAACCGGTTGCCCGGCTTGCGAATTGGCACCCGGGCCGGGGCGTAGTAGCCAATATTTCCGTCTATATCGGCGTACAGAATGTTTTGCTGGGGCGCGTGATAATTGCGCAAGGCGGTTTTGAACTGGTCCCAGTTTTCGGCCCGCATCAGATTAAGGGCGGAATCTGCGGTCAGATCATCATCGCGCAGGGCGGTCCAGGCAAACGCCATGACGAAGCCATCGGGCGTCGCCTTTTTGGCCGAAGACAAGGCGTCCGATATGATCGGGCCATGGCGGCTGGTGCGTGCGGTGAAGATCACCGGGGCCTGGTCCTTGACGTTAATCGTGATCTCGCGGGTTTCGAATTTAGCCGGACCGTCGGGGGTCAGGTATTCATTTTCGCCGGTCAGTTTCTCAATATACAAATCCTGCACATCGGGGCCGGTGTTGGTGAACCCCCAGGCGATTTTCTGGTTGCGGCCCAGGATAATCGCCGGCACCCCGGGCAGGGTGGCGCCGATGGCATTCAGGCCCGGTGCCTTCAAATGGGCAAAATACCAGATCGCCGGGGCGGCCAGACCCAGGTGGGGATCGTTGGCCAGGATCGGCTTGCCTGTTTCGCTTAAAGAGCCATCGACGACCCAGTTATTGGACCCGGCCCCTTCCGGCAATTTCGGCGGCGCGATGGCCGCCAGTTGAGTCAAATCCAGATCCAGTCCGGCCAGCATTTGGCTCACACCCGACAGATCGACCGCCGCCTCGCCCCGGTAGGGCGGCATAAATTCAGACACCTGTTGCGGGCTGAGCCCCTTTTGCAGCATTTGCAGGCGCAGCAATTCCTTGCTCCAGTTAGCGCCCAGGTCCCACGCCATCATCTTGACCCAGACGATGGAATCGGCCGGTTTCCAGGGTTCCGGTGTGGTCCCCAATATCAGGTATTCCGGCGGCAGCGCCCCGCTCCAACCGCTGATCGCCGCATTAACCCCGGCGGTATAGGCGAGCAGGGCGGAATGGGTTTCAGGCGATAATTTGGCCACGGTTCGTTCGGCGATGCCGTATACATCCAGGGTGCGCAGGAATTTATCGGTGCCGAGCGTCTTGGCTCCGAACAGTTCCGACAATCGCCCGGCCCCGATGCGCCGGTTCATATCCATTTGCCACAAGCGGTCCTGCACATGGACGAAACCGAGGCCGAACAGGGCATCATTCAGGCTGCCGCCTTCGATATGCGGCACCCCGTTTTCATCGCGCACGATGGTTACATCGCCGCCCAGCCCGGCGACGGTGATCGTGCCATCAATCTTGGGTTCTGATGTTTTCAGGTAGCCATAGCCACCGACCACAACCAGTATCAGTAACGCAATTACGCCTAAGCCAATTTTCTTCAACATGGCAAAGTCTCTCCCTGTTTTTTTTGTAGCTTATCAGGGTTGTCCCGCCAAGGGTCAACTATCAGGGATCAGGAACCAGTCGGCAGCCTTTGTCGAACCATATCTCTTCCAGGTTCTCGCCCGCCCCACCCCGGTCGATGACCAGAAAATCGCTGGTCTTGTCCATGCACAACAACGGATGATGCCAGATGCCCCGGCCATAATTAACACCCTGATCGCCAGTCGCAAAAAAAGCATACAAATCATCAATGCCGGGGCGTGAAGGGGTCGCCGCGACGACCACCAAATAGGGCCGCCGGTCGAGCGGAATGAAGGCCTGACTGCCCAACGGATGGCGTTCCATCATGGTGATCTGGCAGGGGAAATCTCTTGCCTGACCACGAAATATATTAACCAGAGTGCGGCCATCATCGGCCGCCACATCAATAGCCGCTAAATCATGGAAACGTTCGGTGGTGCCTTCGTTGATCGGATAACTGGCCGCCCCCTGGGTTTCGATGACTTCGCCAAACGGCGCGAAGGCCTTGCGGGTCAGCGGCTCCGGGCGCAGGTCGGGCGGGCTCATAGTGTTGGTTTTCCGAAAACACGGAAACGGCTGACGCCGCCATCGGGATGAATATTCAGGCGCACATGACTGATCGGTCCCATGGTCGCCAGGTCATTAGCTTCGAAGCGGTGAACCGTATCGGCTGACATTTTCATTTCCCCCAGCAACGGCTGCCAGAACATGGCCTGGGTGACCAGGGACTGGTCGGTGGCATCATCGATCAGGGCCGCCTGGACGGAACAGCGGTCGGGGAAGTTGCCCTTGAAGTGGGCGGTATCTATTTCAATGGCGCTGATTTGGCCCGCCGTGCCCAGTGCGATAATCATCCAGTCGTTGCCCGGCTCGCGCCGCCGCCGGGTTTCCCAGCCGTCGCCCATATCCTTGCCCCGGCCTGCCGCCAGCACCGCCCACACGTTGCCATAGTGGGCGTTATTGTAAGCCACCACCCGGCCACCGTTGGCCAGGGCCGAGAGTTCCACATCGACTGACCCATCGGCGCTGGACCAGTCCCGGTAGGGCTGGCCATAGACCCGCAATCGGGCCATGCCGCCATCGGGCAGGATGTTCAGGCGCAGCCAGTTCCATGGACCACCGTTGCCGACATCGGTATAATGGTGGGCATCCGGCCCCAGATCCTTAGGCTCGACAATGGTCGTCCATTCGGTCGCATCATCCGGTTGATTGTCCGACAGGCAGGCTTCCAGGGAGGCCGCCGGGGGGTAATTGCCGGTGAAATGGCGGGTGTCGAAATCTATCCCGTGGATAAATCCGGCGACGCCCAGACGGACCAGGCACCAGTCGTTGCCACCGCCCCGGCGGCGGCGGCTTTCCCAGCCGTCCATCCATTTGCCGTTATCATCGAACTTGTCGTCAATAAACACCGGCTCACTATCCTGCAACATGCGTTCCTTGGCGGCGAAAAATTCGTCCGACGCCAACACCGCTTCGCTGCCCATGCGGGGGGACGCCAGGTTGACGGACGTTTTGGCGTAGTCGGGAATTTCGCTCATTGAATGTCTCCTTCCTGCATCAGGACGGTCAGCCGCAACAGGGCAATGCGATGGACCTGTTTCAGGGCCTCGTGCAATTCCGTCTGGCGATCATTGCCAACCCGGTTTTCAAATATGTCGATGATTTCCGCCCGCTTGTATCCGGCCACGGCCAGGATAAACGGGAACTCGAATTTCCGTGTGTAGGCGCTGTTGAGAGTCTGAAACCGGGCGAATTCTTCCTGCGTGCAATGATCCAGCCCGGCCCCGGCCTGTTCGGAAGTGGATTCCGCCGTCAACGCCCCGTCTATGGCCAGCTTTCCGGCCAGGTCCGGGTGGGCCCGCAATAGGGCCAGTTGAGCGTCTTCACCGGCGGCCTCGACAATAGCGGTCATGGTCCTGGACAGCCCATCGGCGGAATTGCCTGCGGCTCGCAAACCACCGTCAAAAGCCTGCTTAGCGATCCACGGCGAATGTTCATAGACGCCACCATAACGGGCGACGAACTGGTCTTTATCAAGGCTCATGAAGGTGCACTTTCAAAGGGTGTTTGTCGCGCCAGTGTCTGGCGATATCGACCCGGCGACACAGCCACACTTTGTCGTGGGACAACACGTAATCGAGAAACTTCTGCAAGGCCCGGAACCGCGCCGGGCGACCAATCAACCGGCAATGCAGACCAATAGACAGCATCTTCGGAATGGTTTCGCCTTCTTCATATAAGGCATCGAAGGCGTCTTTCAGGTAGGCTAGAAATTGCTCGCCACTGTTGAACCCTTGCGGGGTGGCGAACCGCATGTCGTTGGTATCGAGCGTATAGGGCACGATCAAATGGGGTGTGTCGATGACTTTGCTCCAGAACGGAAGATCGTCGGAATAATCATCCGCATCGTACAGAAAGCCGCCTTCTTCGGCGACCAGTCTGCGCGTGTTTTCGCTCGTTCGCCCGGTGTACCAGCCCAGCGGCCGGGTGCCGGTGAGGCGGGTCAGGATGTCGATGGCCTGGCCCATGTGATCTTGTTCCTGGGCTTCGGACATATCTTGGTAGTTGATCCAGCGCAGGCCGTGGCTGGCGATTTCGTGGCCATCGGCCAGCGCCCGTTCGATCACGGCGGGGTTCCGTTCGGCCGCCATGGCGACGGCGAACAAGGTCAGCGGCACTTGGGCGTCGCGGAATAAATCCAGAATACGCCAGGCCCCGGCGCGCGAGCCATACTCGTAGATCGATTCCATCGACATATGCCGGGCCCCGACAACAGGTGCCGCACCGACGATTTCCGACAGAAAAACCTCCGAAGCCTCGTCGCCATGCAGGACATTGTTTTCGCCGCCCTCTTCGTAATTGAGGACAAACTGCACGGCAATGCGCGCCCCGCCGGGCCAATCGGCCTGGGGCGGATTTCCACCGTAACCCGTCATGTCTCTTGGATAGCTCATGTTGCGTACCATAAGGGCCTTGCACCCCTAAGATTATCAAAAAATAATTGAAGGCCATTACTTTAAACCGAGACACCCTTGTTGGCCCGCACGGGGTAAGATCAGGCTTCGAACTCTAACGGCGGGGGAGCGACCATATGGAAATTCTGTTGCATGACTGGGCCAGCCTGCTGGTGCGCTGGCTGCACATCATTACCGCCATCGCCTGGATCGGCTCGTCGTTCTATTTCATGTGGCTCGATAACAGCCTGCGCAAATACAGCGAACTGCCCGACGGGGTGCACGGCGAAAACTGGTCCGTGCATGGCGGCGGTTTTTATCACATTCAGAAATACATGGTGGCGCCGGGACAGATGCCGAGCGAACTGCACTGGTTTAAATGGGAATCCTACGTGACCTGGATATCGGGGTTTTCCCTGATGGTCATTGTCTATTACTGGGGGGCGGAAAGTTATCTGATCGACCGCACGGTTTTTGATTTAAGCGTCCCCGCCGCCATCGGTATTTCCATCGGCTCGCTGATCATTGGCTGGGTCGTTTACGACCTGCTGTGCAAATCCCCCCTGCGCGATCACACCGCCGTCATGTTCACTGTGCTGTTCGCCTTTATCGTCGCGTCTGCCTATGGTTATGGCCTGGTGTTTTCCGACCGGGCGGCGTTCCTGCATGTCGGGGCGATGATCGCCACCATGATGTCGGCCAACGTGTTCATGGTCATCATCCCCAACCAGAAGATCGTCGTCGCCGACTTAAAGGCCGGAAAAACCCCCGACCCCTCATTCGGCAAAATCGCCAAACTGCGGTCATCCCACAACAATTACCTGACCCTGCCTGTCTTGTTCATGATGATTTCCAACCACTACCCGATGGTTTTCGGCCATCAATGGAGCTGGCTGGTGGTCGCCTTCGTGCTGGCGCTGGGTGCCGTGATCCGGGATTACTTCAACGCCAGCAATGCCGGCAAGACAGGCACCGCCACCCGCTGGCAGGGACCGGTCGCCGCCCTGTTACTGGTCGGTCTTGTATCCCTGACCGCGTGGAAGCCAGGCGGCGAAATCGTCGTCGAAGACGAAATCCTGACGCCGGAAGCCTACGCCATCGTGGTCACCCGCTGCATCGCCTGTCATTCGGCCAAACCGACGGACGAAGACTTCGACGAAGCCCCTGGCGGCGTCATGTTCGATAGCCCCGGGCAATTGAAAACCTATGCCGCCAAAGTGCTGGCCCAGGCCGTCTTGACCCAGGCCATGCCTTTAGGCAACAAGACCGCCATGACGGTGGACGAACGGGCCAGGCTGGGGGCCTGGATCAAATCCGGCATGGTCGACGAGTAGAAAATGACCACGTTGCTTGCCCGCAACGCCGATGTTCTGGTCACCATGGATGACACCCGGCGGGAAATCCCCGGTGGTGGACTGTTTGCGCACGACGGGGTTATTCAGGCCGTCGGGCCCACGTCCGAGTTACCCGATACCGCCGATCATATCCTGGAACTGGCGGGCCATGTGGTGACGCCGGGGCTGATCAACACCCACCACCATTTTTACCAGAACCTGACCCGTGCCGTGCCCGCCGCGCAGGACGCCTTGCTGTTTGAATGGTTGCAAACCCTGTACCCGATCTGGGCCCGGATCGGCCCCGACGAAGTCCGCATCTCGGCCCTGGTGGCGCTGGCCGAATTGGCCTTGAGTGGCTGCACTATATCGTCCGACCATTTGTATATTTTTCCGAACGGGGCACGCCTGGACGACGAGATCGATGCGGCAAAGGAAATCGGCGTTCGCCTGCACGCCAGCCGCGGAGCCATGAGCATCGGCGAGAGCGATGGCGGCTTGCCGCCCGATCATCTGGTCGAAAAAGAACCGCATATTCTCACCGATACCCTGCGGGTCATTCAGGCCCATCATGATCCTGAACCCGGCGCCATGATCCGCATCGCCGTCGCCCCCTGCTCGCCCTTTTCCGTCAGCCGCGACTTGATGCGCGACGCGGCCAACCTGGCCCGCGACCAGGGCGTCATGATGCATACCCATTTGGCGGAAAACGACGACGACATCGCCTATTCCCTGGAAAAATTCGGCTGCCGCCCCGGCCAGTACGCGCAAGACCTGGGCTGGACCGGCGACGATGTGTGGCACGCCCACTGCGTCAAATTGAACGGTGATGAAATCGACTTGTTCGCCCAAACCCATACCGGCGTCGCCCACTGCCCGTGCTCCAACATGCGGTTGGGCAGCGGCATCGCGCCGGTCCGCGCCATGCGGGACGCGGGCGTGCCGGTCGGCCTGGGCGTCGATGGCTCGGCCTCAAACGATTCCGGTCATCTGCTGAACGAAGCCCGCCAGGCCATGTTGCTGCAACGAGTAGCCTTGGGCGGCGACGCCATGAGCGCCCGCGAAGCCCTCGAAATCGCCACCATCGGCGGCGCACAGGTCCTCGGACGACCCGACCTGGGATCTTTGGAGTTGAGCAAACGAGCCGACTTCGCCGCCTTCGACACCCGCTCCATAGACATGGCCGGAGCCTGGGACCCGGTCGCCGCCCTGGTCCTGACCGGCCCCCTGCGGGCTAATCATACGGTGGTCGAAGGCCGTGCCGTGGTCCGCGATGGACACCTGGTGACCATCGATTTACCGCGCACTTTGGAACACCATGCGAGTCTAACGGAGAAACTGGTGGAAAATTCCGGCAGTTCATCTGTTTGAAAATTATTTGAGTCGATCTTTAACACATTGTTGGAAACATGTACGCAGGTGTTTAATTTCTGGACGTTCCAAATTACGCCCGATTGCAGCCCTGCATATTGGTAGCATTTTTCCATCAAATTCTGGCGGAACGCCTCGTTCAGTCCTCCAATAAGCGACAATACCTTCAATTTCAACTTCGGTTAATGCGGCGACAAAAGTTTGAACGGAAGCTTCAATCTTGGCCGATATCTGATCTTCTTCTGTCGCCTTAAGGGATGACTCTGAGGTGGTAAATTCCACGGCCTCTTTTGTTTCATCGGCACCGCTTTGCCGCACAGACAGACAAGAGCCAATTGTGCCTGCACCCCATTCTGTGGTTGTATCCGCCTCTTGCAACAATTGATTAGATTGAGATCCCCTACTCGGTGTGATCCCTAACAAATGGATACGCACACCATAATTTTGCGCTATTTGTACGCCGACACGCACATCCTCATCGCCGGACAAAAGTACCGCATCCGATATTGAATTAAGCCGTGCCAATTCGATCAAGTCGGTGACGATAAGTGAATCGACGCCCTTCTGCTGTCCGTAGCTGTTCACAAAGCCCAGCCGTAATTTCACATCATCCAAATTTGCCAGCAATGCCTGATCTGTCGTGGGGCGTATGCCGCCAATGGCTCCATCGTACCAATACACACGGAGGAGACTGCAATCCGGCGCTTTTTGAGAGGCGACGGATTTTACAAGCCCGATTGCCTTCGGTGCATCAAGAACGAGCGATTCTCTCGCTTTCTTACTGCCTGTCAAAGCCGTACTGCCTTGTGCAAAAAGATACCCGGCATCGACGAATACCGCTACACGATCCATTCTCCCCCCCCAAATAGCAAGGGCTCCCGCAGGAGCCCTTTTATGCCGTCGCGGCCATTATCGCTTAGCCGACCACAACGGAGTAAACATCTAATTACATAACGGAATAGCATAAAACAAGACAAATTACCACCATTTACACTTTTTTATCTGGAATCAATGGGAATCAATGGGGTCAGAGTAAATCGATTTAGGGAGCGTAGTGGAAATAAATAGCTCGATCAATTTACCCTGACCCC
>CBFDVE010000016.1:0-14776 GCA_965613205.1 uncultured Rhodospirillaceae bacterium | reverse complement strand
CCGTTCATTCATTAAGAGAAACCACGGAGACACGTTAAGAAAAACCACGGAGACACGGAGACATAGAGGAGAAACAAACAATCACCTGGATACCAGGAAATATGTTATGGAAATTCACCCAGAATGAATAACTTGTCTTATGATTTTTCCGGTTTCTCCGCGAAGATATTGCCGCTACGGGGGGGAAGGATCGGTAATGGCTTGGTCGTCGTCCTTGCGGATATCGGACCGTGTTAGAGTGTGATCACCCCCGTCTTTTCCATGAGGCCTGAACGGATACGTGGGCTTTTGGCCCGCATGACAAGCAAAGGACATGAGAAAAGATGACCCAATATACAATTGGCGTGGATATTTCGAAAGCCCATCTTGATGCGCATCGGCTTCCTTGCGCATCGGCTTCCTGAAGGACACGCCCGGCAATTCACAAATGATCGTCGTGGCTTCGATGCCATGATCGAGTGGATCGGCAAGCCGGCGGTTGATCGGATCGTTTATGAGCCGACGGGAATCTATCGCCGCGGTTTTGAAGACGCACTTACGAGGGCCGGGCTGCCTCTTGCCAAGGTCAACCCGCTACAGGCTCGCCGCTTTGGCCGAGGCGCGTGGGACAAGAGCCAAGACAGACAAGGTCGATGCCGCTGTGCCGGCCCATATGGGGGTCGCCCTGCAGCCCGGTATTTGTACGGTTCCTTCAAAAATGCTGCGCGACCTCAAGGAGTTACAGATCGCAAGGCAGGCCCTGATCAAGGATAGAACGGCGGCAAAGAACCGCTGCAAATCCCTTCGCCTGCCCATGCTGAAGAAACAGAGCAACCTGCGTTTGCGTCAGATCAAACATAGTCTGGAGGCAATTCATGCGTAAGCTCATTATCCTGGTCAACACTCTTGTCAAAAATAACAGGATGTGGTCTGAAATCAGGACTTGATCAATACGGATACTCTAACGCTTGCAGCTAGCCCCGACCAGGGTTTCGGTTAAACCGTTGCTGGTGCGCGCCGTCAGGTTGACCCACAGGTTTTTGTCCTTGTCCAGGATGGTCCAGATTTCCGCGTCTTTCGGCGGGCAGGCCAGTTCGACAATGATCGATTGCTCGATCCGGGTGCGCGATTTGATCTGGTTGACCTGCTGCTTGGACGGCACCAGAACATCCATCACCACTTTGTCGTTACCATCGGTTTCCACATGGGTCGTTACCCAGTCCCCATGGGGCGGGTTCATCTGGCTGTAGTCCTTGAGCCAGGTCGCCGCTTTTTTGACCTGTTTGTCATCGCCGCCACAGGCCGCCAATTGGGTCACCACGATCAGGGCGACCAATTTAAGCGCGTGCGAATAAAGTCTCCTTGGCATCACCAATCACCCCTGTCAGGCTACAAATTATTGAGGATTTACAATAACACAGGCCCCGGTTGCCGCCAAATCCGAAGGACCAATTCCCTATGAAAGTTAGGGGCGACAAGCGTCGAATGAGTGGCTATTCTCGAGCCTGATTGAGGTCAAATATATAACAATCGAACCTGGGATTTAAGCGCCGATGAGCACCCGTCCAATGATCGACCCTCACGGTCGCACGGTGACCTATTTGCGGGTTTCGGTGACCGATCGCTGTGATTTCAGGTGCCACTACTGCATGTCGGAAGACATGACCTTCCTGCCGAAATCCGAAGTGCTGAGCCTGGAAGAACTGGACCGGGTGTGCAGTGCGTTTGTCCATAAAGGTGTGCGCAAATTGCGTCTGACCGGGGGCGAACCATTGGTTCGACGCAACATAATGAGCCTGTTTCACGCTCTCGGCCGCCACGTAAAGAGCGGCGCGCTGGATGAATTGACCCTGACCACCAATGGCTCGCAACTGGCCAAATATGCCCATGAACTGATCGATTGCGGGATCAGACGCATTAACGTCTCGCTCGACACCCTAGACCCGGTCAAGTTCGCCGATATCACCCGTCGGGGTGATCTGGATGTCGTCTTGCAGGGACTGGACGCGGCCCGCAAAGCGGGACTGAACATCAAGATTAACACGGTCGCCCTGGCCGGCTTCAACGAAGATGAACTGAGCCCGCTGGTCGGCTGGTGCGGCGAGCGGGATTTCGATTTAACCTTCATCGAAACCATGCCCTTGGGCGATATCGGCGGCGAGCGGGTCGATCAGTATCTGCCTCTCGACAGAGTCCGTGAAACCCTGGCCAAAAACTGGACCCTTAGCGACAGCAGCCACGCCACCGGCGGGCCGTCCAGGTATTTTAACGTCGCCGAAACCGGCAACCGGATCGGCTTTATCACCCCCATGACCCATAATTTCTGCGCCACCTGCAATCGGGTGCGCCTGACCTGCACGGGGACGTTGTACATGTGCCTGGGCCAGGATGACGCGGCCGATTTGCGCACCCCCATGCGGGCCAGCGAAGGAGATGCGCTGCTGGAACTGGCCATCGACGAGGCCATCGCCCGCAAACCGAAAAGCCACGAATTCATCATCGAACCCGGCGATGGTACCCCGGCCATCGCCCGCCATATGAACACCACCGGCGGCTAAAAGGTAATCTGGAACTGGCGACAAGATGCCGGTATAGTCGCCCGGCGATGAAAAAAATTCCAAAAATCTGTTTTACGGCGGCCCGTCAGGACAGCGCCCAGCAGGCCATGAAACGCTTAAAAAGCGGTTATGATCATGTGCCGGTGGCCCAGGCCGATGTGATCGTGGCGCTGGGCGGGGATGGTTTCATGCTCAGGACTCTGCATCGTTATCTCAAGCGGGGCCTGCCCATATACGGCATGAACAGGGGGTCGGTTGGCTTTTTGATGAACAAGTACGAAGAAGCGGCCCTGCCGGGACGCATCAAAAAAGCGGAATCAATTACCGTTCACCCCTTGAAAATGACCACCCTTGATGTCGCCGGACGCAAAAAAACGGCCCTGGCCATTAACGAAGTGTCGTTGCTGCGGCAAACCCGCCTGGCCGCGAAAATTCGCATTATCGTCGATGGCGTGGTGCGGCTGGACGAAATGATCTGCGACGGGGTGTTGTTATCGACGCCGGCCGGTAGCACCGCTTACAATCTTTCCGCGCGTGGCCCGATCATTCCCCTGGGTGCCGATTTACTGGCCCTGACGCCGATCACGGTATTTCGTCCACGCCTGTGGAGCGGGGCCTTGTTGCCACATCAGGCGAAGGTTGTTTTCGAGGTGATCGACGCGGTTGACCGACCGGTCAGCGCGGTCGCCGATCATACGGAAGTGCCCAATATTCGCACCGTCGAAATCACCGAGGACCGCAGCAAATCGCTGACCATGATGTTCGATCCGGAGCACAACTTTGAAGAACGGATTTTGAAGGAACAGTTTCAGCCTTAACGGTTGAGGAGTCTGTCCTGCATCAAAGATTTGAACGGCAAATCGGCGACCAGGATATCGTCGATAATGTTCTCGTAAAGATCGGCGTAATATCGTTCCGCGGCGACCGGATTCTGATCGCCCAGGGCGGTCATTATGTTATTGAGAGAGTTATACAAGGCGGTATGGTATTCAGTGTGCTGCTCCACTTTATCGTAGGCAAGTTGTTCAAGAATGCCTGTTTCGAACCGCACATGGACCCGTTCCACTGCAATCAGATGGATGACCTGACGCAGGGCGGAATCAAAATTTCCGCCGTCAAGGCAGTTGCCAATCTCGTTGAACAGGTAGAATATTCGACGATGGCCCTGATCGATTTCGGGAATACCAAATTCAAACGAGTCGAAAAATGTCAGGCGCACATGCAAAATCCATTTTTAACATCGAAAATTCCGGGTGACTGCTCTATCATTATACCCATAATTTTTTTGTGTGTAAAATCCTGACCAGCAACTTTACAGTCGGTGATCGGCCCCGACGGCTTGGGAAATATGGCCATAGCCATCCGCCTTCAGCAGACCGGCTAGTTCCTTAACGATTTTCCCCGGCAGTTCCGGCCCCTGATAAACCAGCGCCGAATAGAGTTGCACCAACGAGGCTCCGGCCTTGATTTTGGCATAGGCATCGGCCGCCGAAGCGACACCCCCGACGCCAATCAGGGGCAACTTGCCAGCGGTCAGTCGATACATTTCCGACAACACCCGGGTCGACGTGGCATATAGGGGGCGGCCACTGAGCCCACCGGTCTGGCCTTTTTGGGAATCCGTCAGGTGGGCCGGACGATCGATGGTGGTGTTGGTGGCGATCAGCCCATCGACACCGGTTTGCAAGGCGACGGCGGCGATATCGGCCTTATCCTGATCGGTCAGGTCGGGGGAAATTTTCAACAAAACGGGCAGTCGTGTGGTCCGGTTGGCCTGATCAAGCGCCTCGTCCCGAGCCGCCAGCACTTGGCTCAATAAGGCGTGCAAAGGCTCTCGTCCCTGCAGGGCGCGCAATCCCGGCGTATTGGGTGAAGACACATTGATGACCAGATAATCGGCCATCGGGGCCAGGCCGAATACGCCTTTGCGGTAATCGGCAATGGCATCATCGCTGTCCTTGTTGATACCCAGGTTGACGCCCAGGATAATCTTGCCCCGCCGGGCGCGCAGGCGGCGATCACATCCAGGCCATGGTTATTGAACCCCATGCGGTTGATCACCGCCTCGTCGGCGGCCAGGCGGAACAATCTGGGGCGCGGGTTGCCCGGCTGCGGTCGGGGCGTGACGCTGCCGACTTCCAGAAAGGCGAACCCCCAGCGGTCCAGCCTGTCCACGGCCTCGGCATTCTTGTCGAACCCGGCGGCCAGGCCGACCGGGTTGGCAAATGTCAGGCCCCATAATTGCTGAACCAATACGGGGTCGCTGAGCACGGTGGCGGGGTTCGGCATCAGGCCACTTTTCAGGGCCAGGATGGCCAGGCGGTGCGAGGTTTCGCCATCAATCAACCTGAGCACGGGCCCGGCCAGGCGGTAGAAATCAATCACGGTAAGGCCTTGAAACTGGGAATATCGTCTGGAAACAGATGATAGCCATCCTTTGTCAGCGGCAATTCTTCGACCCGCACCACCAATTCGGTCGGCAGGGCGCCGTAAAGGTGGGGAAATTTCTGGCCACCGCGCGACGTTTGCCATTTCAGGTTGTCGCTTAATGTTTTCGGCTCGATGCCGATCAGCAGTAAATCCGGGACACCGGCGCGATGCCGGGCGGCACTCTCGGCGACCTGTGAGGCGGTCGAGAAATGTAAAAAACCGTCGCGCAGGTCATCGGCCGTTCCCCCGTAGACCCGTTCGGCCAAGGCCGCCTGCCAGTCGGTGCGGCGGATCAAATGATAAATCAGAGTGTCAGACATAAGAATCAGAGTCGCATTTTGCAATGCAGGCTGCAACGGTCAACGAGCGGTTGAATACCATAGTATGGATACCAGTCCAATATTGATAGGGAAGCGAAACAGGTCTGACCCGGACAATATCTCTGGTTCGCATTTTTACCCACTGTTTTCAATGGAATAGAGCAGGCATCGTTATTTTTCTGCGACCTGTCGATAAATCTGGCACAGCCTTTGCGGTAACGAGGTAATAACGACGCATTGGAGAAATGATTTATGGCCAGGATTGACCCTCGAAGTCAGCAGCGACAGAAACCGCCAGGCCGCTGTTTTTCACAGGCCTTCGATTATCTCAACGGATTGGCTCGCTCCGGGCTAACGGTGACCGCTTACCAACCGTCGCCGGGAATGATCAAGGCCGGGGCCCTGGCAGGTAATATTTCAACGGCGAGGGCGAAGGCGATTTACCTGGCGATGATTAGCCACAACGAGTAGCCGCCCTGCACCTCCAATAATTGGATGTCCGGTCGGGCGGGTCCTTCCTCCCCCACCCCCAACCCCTCGACCGGTCATCCGATAATTCCTCCTTGGTGGAAAAATCTCAGAAACGATCAATGCGGAACGGCCCGATATCCAGGGCCGGGTTTCTGGCGCTAACCAGATCGGCGATGGTACGTCCGGTAATTACACTGCCCATCAGACCCGCATGGGAATGGCCGAAGGCGTAATAAACCGAGGCAAAATGGGGCGAGGTTCCGATTACCGGCAGAGAATCGGGCAAGGTCGGACGATGGCCCATCCAGACCGTGTGATCATCCGTATTGACACCGGGCAGAACACGGGCCGCGTGTTTCAGCAAAACCCTGGCCCGTTGGTAGTTGGGCGGCGCCTCCAGGCTGGCGAATTCCGCCGTACCGGCCAGGCGCAAGCCCATGGCCATGGGCGTGATGGCGAATTTACCTTCTCCCGACATCACCGGGATTCGAGTACTTAGACCCGGATCGGTCAGGGTCACATGATAGCCCCGCTCGCCGACCAGGGGCACTTTCGATCCCAGCCGGGCGGCGAATTTGCCCGAAAACGCACCGGCGGCAATGACCAGCGCGTCCAGGTCCATATCGCCACTTTCCGTAAACAACCGGGTCGGTCCATCTGGCCCGATTTCAATTTCCTGGACCTGGGTTTTGAGAATTTTTCCACCGTTAGCCCTGAAATGATCGGCCATGGCCTCGACAATGGCCAGGGGGTCGGTCACCTGGCCATCATCGGGCAAATGAACAGCGGCGACGAAACCGGGTGCCAGGGCCGGCTCCATTTCCAGCAGGGCATTGCCATCGATGATCTCAACGCGGACGCCCCGGCGCCTCAGTATTTCCCATTCGGCTCGATGATTGGTGAACTCGGCCAGGCTTTCATAGGCGTACAAATAGCCCGACGGTTTGACCAGATGCCCGGCCCCGATGGATGAAAAAAGGTCCTGAAAATCGCCCACCGTGTTTTCGTGCAAAGCCCGAAGGGCAATGGATGATGCCTCGGCCCGATCCCTGGAACCGGCCTTGATAAATTGGTAAAACCATGGCATCAAAGCCGGGAAATCACGCCATCTGATGGACAGGGGCCCGAGCGGATCGAGCAGCCACCTGGGCACCTGCATGACGGCACCAGGGCTGGCCATGGGCGCACAATAACTGGCGGCCAGAATTCCCGCATTGCCGAACGAACAGCCCTGGCCAGGATCAAGCCGGTCAACCACGGATACCTTGTGGCCATCCCGCTGCAAATGGATCGCCACGGCCATGCCGACGACGCCGGCCCCCAGCACCGTGACATGGCGATTGCCCGAAGCAATGTGATCGCGTGCCTGTGACATCCCTATCCTAGTGGATAGAATCTAACATATGGTACCCCTACGATGGCTTGCCAAGTTCATCCGGAAAGGCGCTCGAAGCGCCGTGATGCGAGCATCACAAGCTTCGGGCAACGCACCCGGTGGGCTTGGCAAGCCGCCCTTCGGGTGCCATATCCCGGCTTCTCGGGGCGTCGAACTTCCTTAAGCGATGCTATGGCATCGCCTGCGGTCGCTCTCCTACCGAGAAACCGGGATATGGGATCGTAGGGGTACCATATGTCAGATTTTGTCCACTAGAGCATATCGGGCCAGCGAAATAAAGGCCGATATCGAACCGGCCCCGTTTACGGGACCGGTGATTTGTTTTGAGAGAGAGGGAGTGGGTGGTCCAGGGACAACTCGAGGGGGACGAGCAGGTGGGACGTCCCTGGCCACCTTACTGGGAAAACTATAGGGGATGGCAGCGGCCATTGTCACCACCCTGCTGATCAACACTTTGTGAGGTTATTGTCAGCAAGAAAACGGGGGAAATACAGAACCTGTTACCATGACCTTCAGGGCACCCGTGTCGCCAGCCAGACTTGCTGTTCAGTCCGGCCAAAAACCTCGCTTTAATCACGCTCGAGACTATTCCCTGCCGAATAGACATATGTTCGGACATTCTTGTATGCTACCTACAGGTAAGTAGGGGGTCCTGCTCGACTTCATCAGGCAATCAGTGACCATTATTGACCGGGAGGGAACGGCTTATGTCCGATGGGACGGACGATTTTCAGTTCGACTTTATCGAGTATCTGGGACAAGGCCTGGCTATTTTCGATCCGTCATTCAAATTGCTGCATTACAACGGCAAATTTCTTGAAGCCCTGGATTTGAACCGGGACGATATTTTCATTGGTATGCCGTTTGCAGAACTGATCAGGCTGCGTGCCGACCGGGGCGATTACGGTCCTGACATAAATGATGAAAAAATTGCTCAATTTATCAATAAAGTCCGCTTTGGCGACGCCGCATGTCTGCGCCCCAATAACGCTGAAAAGAAGAATATTCGACCCCATATCTGCAAAATTCATCATGGCGCTTTCCTGGTCAGTTTTGATACCGTGGCAAACTTTGACAGCGTCAATATTGACCTCAATTTAATCGACCTGATCGGACAGGAGCTTTTTGTTTTTGAAGCCGACACCCTGTTTTTCACCTACGTCAACAGGCACGTTCTGGAAAATCTGAAATTTCCAATGACCGATCTGAAAAAAATGACTCCGCTGGATATTAAGCCGTTGTTCAACCATTTTCAGTTCCGCAAATTGCTGCAAGAAGTTCGCCAAAGCGAAGAAAAACATTTTACCTTCGAAACCGTTCACAGGCGGGCCGACGATACGGTTTATCCGGTCGAAATTTACCTGCAGTACAATCCCGATACGGAACCCGATACCTTTACTTCCGTGGTCCGCGACATCACCGTTCGCAAACGGGCGGAAGAGACCATTCGCAATCAGGCCCAGATCGATGCCTTGACCGGATTGCCCAATCGTACGGTATTTTTTGATCGCCTTGTGATGGCGCAATTACAGGCCGACCGGGAAAATCACCTGGTCGCCCTGCATTTTCTGGACCTGGATAATTTTAAAAACGTCAACGACAGCCGGGGTCACGGCATTGGCGACATTTTGCTCAACGAAGTCGGCAAGCGACTCAAACAAGTGGTCCGCAAATCTGACACCATCGCCCGCCTGGGCGGCGATGAATTTGCCATTATTCAATCGCGCATCAACAACGTCGATGATGCCGAAATGCTGGCCAGCAAGGTCTTGCGCGCGCTTTCCGACCCCTTCGATATTGCCAACAACCAGTTGTTCATCGGGGCCAGCATGGGCATCACCATTTATCCGTTTGATGATCAGACACCTGAAGAATTGTTGCGCAACGCCGACATCGCCATGTACGAGGCCAAGAACAGGGGCCGCAACGGATTTGCCTTTTATGACATCAACATGAGCGATGCCATCCGCGACCGTAACGAATTGGAACAAGACCTTCACGGGGCCCTGGAAAAGGGCGAATATTTCCTGGTCTATCAGCCGAAAGTGCTCAATTCATCGGGCGACGTGGTCGGCATGGAGGCGCTGGTGCGGTGGCGGCATCCAAGCCGCGGCGTGATCCTGCCGACGGACTTCATCCCCATTGCCGAATCGACCGGATTAATCGTCGAACTGGGGGCCTGGGTGTTGCGGGAAGCGGCAAGCCAGGCCGTTTCGTGGCAAGACCAGGGGATGTCGAAACTGATCATGGCGGTCAATCTATCGGCCGTACAATTCCGCGATGCCCACCTGATCGAATTGATCCGCTCGACCCTTGAGGAGACTGGCCTGGACCCCACCTTGCTGGAAATCGAAATCACCGAAAGCACGGCCATGGATGACGCCAGCAATGCGGCGCGCATCCTCGATAGCCTGAAAGCCATCGGGGTCAGGATATCTCTCGATGATTTCGGCACCGGCTATTCGTCGCTGGCCTATTTGAAGCGCTTCCCGCTCGATACCATTAAAATCGACATGTCGTTTATTCACGACATCCTGACCAGCAGCAACGATGCCGCCATTGTCCAGGCGGTGATCAATATGGGCCAGGCGCTGGATATGACGGTCATCGCCGAAGGTGTGGAAACCGGCGATCAGTACGCCCATTTAGCCGACAGCGGCTGCGACGAGGTGCAGGGGTACTATTTTTCCAAACCCGTCCGGGCCGAAGATTTTCCGGCCCTGATCAGGAATTACAAAAGCTAAACCGGGCCACGCTCCAGCAGGACGTTCATGTAGCGGTTGACCTCGGCCGCTTGCAAGCGGGCTTTCTTGTTGGTTGGGGCCAGGGCTTCTTCCCGGAAAAACGCCGGCAATTCATCGTCGGCTTCGGTAAAGCCGGCAGCCTTGTTAAAGGCCCGTTCCATGACCAGGGTCTGATGACCCAGGTCGGCAAAGAACGAGGTCTCGAAATTGGTGCCGAGCGCATCATTCAGGGCGCCGATCATGAATTCTTTCTGCACGTTGTTGACCGAGCGTCCGATGATGCAGAAGCCCATGGAATCGGCGACCGCACTGTTGACCTGCATATCATAGCTGGCATCGGCCAGATCACTGATCGAGGCGCCCTTGCAGTCAAATGCCGGCACGTTACCGACCGTATGATCGGCCCCCTGGGCGGTGACCATCATGGACACGCCGGTGACTTCGATAACCCGTGGATCATAAGCGCTGAGCGCCTGTTTCTTGATCACCGGTATGCGGCTCAGATTGAAATGTTCGCCGACCCTGGCCGTGCCCTGGGCCAGCAAGCGGCCCCGTTCGGTGCCCTTGGCGATATCGTCCAGCGCCTGGTACATGAAATCCGTATCGCCGAATTCGGCCTGGCCCGCGTCCATCAACATGCCGAGCATGGCGCCGACTTCGATGGTATCGATGCCCAGGTCGTTGACCACGGCGTTTAATTCGGCCAGTTCGTCGGGATCGGTCAGGCCGCAGTTAGTGCCCATCAGGCCGATGGTTTCATATTCCAGGGGCGAGACAATTTCTTCCCCCTTTGCGTTGACATAAACGTTGCTGCACATGATTTGACAGCCGGGCATACAGGCGTGCGACGGATCACCGCCGCGCTCGATGTTCAATTGGCGAATATAATCACCGCCCATTTTCATGGTTTCCACAGACCCGTCGACCAGTTGCCCACGCGAGAAATTATTGACCGGCAGGCCGCCCATATGGTTGATCACATCGCCCATCATGGCGGTGCCCAGTTTCTTCATGTTCTGCACGGCGACTTCTTTATCCAGCTTGTCGCCATAGGCGCGAATGGATGTCATCAGTTTCTTGCGATCATGGAACGTCGGCATCTTGTGCTTGTCGATAACAATGGCCTTGACCTTCTTGATGCCCATCACGGCCCCGACGCCGCCCCTGGCGGCCAGCCGTACGGGCCGGTTTTCGACATCGCTGAAGGCGATCCCGGCGAGCAGGCCGCCGTATTCACCGACCGGCCCACACAAAGCCACCGAGACCTTGTCGCCGTACTTTTCGTGGATCAGGGCGGCGGCTTCGATGTTACCTTTGCCCAGCAACGGTGCCGCGCTCTCGAACGTGATGTCGCCCTCCTTGGTGATGCGAATGACGACCCAGTCTGAGGACGCCCCAAAAAGGGTAAATCCGGCAATTTCAAGCTGACCCAGGGCGAGGGAGAATGATCCGCCCGCATTAGATTCCTTGATGCCCCCGGTCAGCGGACTTTTACAGCCGACACTGGTCCGGTTGGCGTTGGAAAAATTGGTTCCGGCGAAGGGACCGGCGGAAAAGATCAATGGATTTTCCGGCGACATGGCATCGACCGTGGCGATACCGGTCTCCAACAGGGTTTTGGCGATCAGATAACGCCCGGCACGAGCCACTTCGGGACCGTCGAGATGGCGACTTTCGACGGTATGTTGAGCCAAATTGATATCCAGGTATTTGCGCATAACAGTTCCGCTTCAGGTGACAGTTTTTCAAGCCGCGATTTAGCATATTGTACCGCCGAGACCAACCACCAAAGAGATTATTTTAGCGGTGGAATGGGAGCAATAAAAGTCGCTTGTGTTCCCCATCAAAACTCTCCTAGAATTCGCCCATTCGGCTCGCCATCCAGGAGAACACAAGATGATGACCGCCCCTTCCCCATCCGCCCGCCGGCGTGGCGGCCGGGCGGCACGGCAAGAGCTTCGAACCCGGCCCCTGGGAAAAGACAGCCGCCCGGTCAGACGCGGCATGGACAGCGGCAACTACCGGCCGCTGACCGAGCCTGATACCCGAAAAATTCATCAGGCCGTGTTGAAGTTGCTGGAAACCCTCGGCTTTTCCAATGCCCCGCCATCGTGCATCGAAGCCATTACCGCCGCCGGCGGAACGCTTGGCGATGATGGGCGTTTGCGCCTGCCGGCCGCCCTGATCGAAGACACGGTGGCCAAAACCAACCGGGATTTCCTGCTATGTGGGCAAAAGCCGGAACATGACATGTCGCCCCACGGCAAGCGGGTCTATTTCGGCACCGGTGGCGCCGCCATCAAAATTGTCGATCCGATCACGGGTTCCTTTCGTGATTCGACCGTCAGGGATTTGTTCGATATGGCCCGCATGGTCGATGGTCTGGAACATATCCATTATTTTCAGCGCCCTGTGGTCGCCCGCGACATGGAAAACGCCCACGACCTGGATTTCAACACCTGTTACGCCAGCGTCAGCGGCACCGCCAAGCATGTCGGTACCAGTTTCGTCAACCCGGCCCATTTGACCGAAACCCTGGAAATGCTGCACGTCATCGCCGGGGGCGAAAAACAATGGCGGCAACGGCCCTTCGTCAGCCAGTCCAACTGTTTCGTGGTGCCACCCATGACGTTTGAGGCCAACGCCTGTGCGATCCTGGAAACGGCGGCCCGGGGGGGCATGCCGGTGCTGCTGTTGTCGGCCGGTCAGGCCGGGGCGACCGCTCCGGCGGCGCTGGCCGGGGCGGTGGTTCAGGCCATGGCGGAAGTGCTGATGGGCCTGGTTTATATCAACGCAGTGGTGCCCGGTGCCCCGTGTATGATTGGCCCCTGGCCCTTTGTCTCGGATTTGCGCACCGGGTCGATGTCCGGCGGCAGCGGCGAACAGGCGTTGCTGATGGCGGCGGCCGGTCAAATGGGGCAGTTTTACAATTTGCCAACCAGTGTCGCCTCGGCCATGACGGACGCTAAAATACCCGATGCCCAGTCCGGCGCGGAAAAAGGCTACAACCATGCCCTGGTCGCCAACGCCGGCACCAATCTGATCCAGGAATCGGCCGGTATGCACGCCTCTCTGCTGGCTTTCTGCTTCGAAAGCCTGGTTATCGACAACGACACCATCGGTGCCGTGCAGCGATCCATCCGCGGCATCGAAGTCGATGACGACACCCTGTCACTCGATGTGATTGCAGAAGTTTGCAACAACGGTCCGGGCCATTATCTTGGCCACAGCCAGACCATCGAGCGCATGGAAAGCGATTACGTCTACCCCCTGGTCGGCGACCGCACCAGCCCCGACGAGTGGACCGAAAAAGGCTCCATGAACGTGATTGAGCGCGCCGGTGTGGTGATGCAGGATTTACTTGAAAATCATTGGCCGGATCACATTTCGCCTGATCTGGACCGGACTATTCGCGATAAATTTCCGGTCAAGCTGGCCGAAGAATTCAGGTTCAAGGGGGAATAACCATGAGAAGCCAGGCGCGCGTTGTCGTCGTCGGCGGCGGCATGATGGGCTGCGGCCTGCTCTATCATCTGGCCGAAGAAGGCTGGTCCGACTGTGTGCTGATCGAAAAAGGCGAGCTGACATCGGGATCGACCTGGCACGCCGCCGGTCAGTGCCCAAGCTTCATCGGCAGCTACAACATGGCGAAAATTCACCATTATTCCAATACCTTATACCCGACATTGGAAGAAAAAACCGGCACCTACGTAAGCTGGCACGGCTGCGGCGGCATCCGGCTGGCGTTCAGCCAGGAAGAAGTCGACTGGTTCGCGCGAGTGTCCGGGATCGCCGCCAATATCGGCTTCGATCTGAACGTTATCGGCCCGGACGAGATCAGCAAGATCATCCCCTATCTGGGCACGGACGGGGTGCTGGCCGGGGCCTATACCACCGGGGACGGCCATATCGACCCGGCAGGGGCCTGCAATGCCCTGGCCGCCGGGGCACGGCAAATGGGGGCGCAGGTTATCCTGCGCAACCGGGTCACCGACATTCAACAATTGCCAAGTGGCGACTGGAATGTGATCACCGAACAAGGTGATATAATCTGTGAGCATGTGGTCAACGCGGCCGGGTGTTACGCCGGTATCGTCGCCGCATGGGTCGGGGTGGAAGCGCCGTTCGTCAATATGCTGCATCAGTATTTCGTTACCGAACCGATCAAGGAATTTGTTGAAAGCGATGATGAAATTCCGGTTATCCGCGACCCTTCGGCGTCGTGCTATTACCGCCAGGAACAGAAATCCGGGTTGATCGGGGTTTATGAAACGGCCATGGGCACGGCGCAGGAAGCCTGGGCGCCGGGTGGCGTTCCGGCCTGGGAATCGGAAAGCGAATTGTTCGAAGCCAATTTCGAACGGTCCCTGCCGCACCTGGAGCGTGTGCTGGCCCGGATGCCGATCTGGGCCGAGGCCGGGATCAAGCGCGTGGTCCACGGAGCCATTTCCCATACGCCCGACAGCAACCCCTTGCTGGGACCGGCCGGGGGGGTGCGCAATTTCTGGATGTGCACCGCCGCCTCGGTCGGCATCGCCCAGGGCGGTGGCTGCGGTAAATACCTGGCCCAGTGGATGGTCCACGGAGACGCCGATATCAACATGGCCGAATTTGATCCCCGGCGCTTCGGCACCTGGGCCGATGATGACTTCGCCCGCGACACCGCTTTTGAAGAATACAACCGCATGTACGCCTGCCCGGTGCCGGGGTTGGAACTGCCGACGGGGCGGGCCAAACGAACGACACCGCTGTATGAGAAATTGC
Source organism: uncultured Rhodospirillaceae bacterium (assembly GCA_965613205.1). GTDB lineage: Bacteria > Pseudomonadota > Alphaproteobacteria > Rhodospirillales > JABHCV01 > CAZZKE01. Next base: position 114 of record CBFDVE010000016.1, on the reverse strand, counting down.
GTGACAAGGGTGCCGTCCACACCCGCGCCTTTGGCGCTTCCGCTGAATCCTCCAGCGTCAAGTAATTCAATTTCGGCGTTCACAATCCGCTTTGAGTCAGCCAAATCACTAAGG
>CBFDVE010000015.1:0-14997 GCA_965613205.1 uncultured Rhodospirillaceae bacterium | reverse complement strand
ATCCAGTTGCATGAACATGTTGAGCAATTGCTGGCGCAGTTGCGGATCGCCGTCCAGTTCCAGGGTTTCCAGCGCGTAATCCAGGCCATCGCTGGTGACCTGCCAGAAATCCATATATTCATCCATCAATGATCGCAGCCAGGTGTATTCAAGCTGTTTGGTGCGCCACAGCACGGACAACGGGGTCGCCTTGTCGCCCAACGCCTCACTGCAATTGGCGGCGGCGGCGGCGACATCGAACAGGGTGCCGTAGGCATCGAATACACAGGCGTCTATGTCTTTCATTAAAGTGTCCAATATCATATGGTTAAAAGAAGAATTTAGCGCGAAAGATCAGCTTCCAGAGTCTCCGCCACTTCCGTTTCCGACAGGCGCAGCCGGTACACTTGCAGATTCTCCAACACCCGTTGCACATAGTTGCGGGTTTCCGATAAGGGGATCATTTCGATCCAGTCGATGTTGTCGACGCCTTGATCGCCGGGCCGACCGTTCTGGCGCGACCATTTCCGGGCCCGCGCCGGTCCGGCATTGTAGGCGGCCAGAGACAGCACATAGGAGCCTTCAAATTCGTCGATCAAACCGGCCACATAGGCCTGGCCCAGCAGCATGTTGTATTCAGGATCGCCCGTTAACCGGTTTTTTGAATAGGGGATGCGCAATTGCCGGGCGATCAGTTTGGCCGTGGCCGGCATCAATTGCATCAGGCCGCGGGCATTGGCACGGCTTTTGGCATCTGTGCGAAAGGCGCTTTCCTGGCGGATCATGGCCAGAATCAGAGGCTTTTCCAGCTTGTAATTGGGTGATCGGGCGCGCAGGGGCGGTGGGGCAATGAGGGGATAGGCCATATCGATTAGTTCTGTGCCCTGGCGGCTAGAGCGCTTGGCAATGGTGATGCCCAGGTCCGGTCGTTCCAGGGTATGGGCCAGTTGCGCAGCCATTTTACGCCAGGTCGGGGTGTCGCTGGTTTTGGCCAGGGCCAAAGCAAAGGGTTTCAGGCGATCATCGGCCCCGATTCGGGCCAGCAATTCCATCACTTTGTGTAGCTCGTGCCGGTTGAACATTGCCATCTCGGACGGTTCCGGGGTCAGCTTCGAGGGCAGACGCAATCCGTGGCCTGGCCCCAGACGAGACGCCGCCAATTGGCCGTAATAGGTGGTCGGCAGGGCCGCCGCCGTGCCATACCATTGATCGGCCTTGTCCTGATCGCCCAGGGCCTCGGCCGCCCGGGCGATCCAATAGGCCCCGCGCGCCCGGCTGATGGGATATTTGACCGCCTGGTACATGGCGGTGAAATGTTTCAGGGCCGGTTGTGGGTCATCGAGGAAGCGCAGCGAAATCCATCCGGCCAGCCATTCGGCTTCGGCGAAATCGCCGCCCGGCATCAACCGGTGATCGGCGACGATCCGGTAAGCCTGGGTAATATGGCCTTTTTGCAGGGATTTCCGCGCCAGATAAGCCCGTTCTTTCCACCACAGATCGGCCCGCACCAGGGTCTCCGGGGCCGGTAACAGCAACTCCAGGGCGGAGTCGATTTTGCCCTTGCGGCGACGCCAGCGCAGTCGTTCATAAACCAGTCCCGGATTGTTCCTGAGATTTTTTGGAACCCTGGCGATCGCCTTGTCCACATTGCCGAGCCGCTGGCGCAGCATCAGGCGGGCTTCGGCCAGGGCCCGGTCCCCGGCCTTGATTTTCCAGATCATCCGCCGCGATGGCCAGTTGCGGCCTTCCCAGAGCAACCGGTCGAGCCGTTTAAGGTGATCATTGGTGCTTAAATAGCGCCGATAAAGCCTGTAAAATTGTTTTTCCGGACGCTTGGCAAAATTGTTGTTGATCCAGGTGTCCCGGATTTCGGCAATCGCCTGATCTTTGCGGCCCTGTTTGAGCAGAACCCGAATGAACTGAACCCGGCCATCGGTCGATACCGGCGGCTGTTGGCTGAACCAGTCGAGCACCACTTGCGGGTCTTCCGAGCCATTCATGGCTTCTTCGGCCCGGCGTTTCAACAGGTTCGGGTAAGGCCAATCCGGGTTATCGGTGATGAATGCGGCGATCTCATCAAATGATCGATCAGTGCCCTGGCGGGTATAGTCAAACCACTGATAGGTCTTCAAAACCAGCGGGTCCGTCGCCCTGGCCGCCAGCCTGCGGCCTTTTTTCCACTGGCCCTGATCGGCCGCCTTGAAGGCGGCCTTCGCCGTGCCGGTGTCCCTGGCGGTCGGTGTGTCGGCCAAAGCCGGACCAACGCCCGTGGCCTCTGGCAAAACAACGCCCGTAGCCGCCAGGTAAATAATGACCAATAGTTGGCGCACAATGCGCATTTCAAGCCCCCGGTTAAGTGACCGAAAAACACTACGATGGCAAAGCCTATCATATCAAGTGGTGTGGCGTTCATATTCCGGTAATCCCGGCGCTTGCCCGACCTCTTGGGGAAGAGTATGGTTCGCGCCTTAAAATTGTTTTTGCTATGGAGGAAGCCATGTTTAAGGGATCGTGCGTCGCCCTGATCACCCCGTTCACCAATGGTCGTGTGGACGAGGCCGGCTTCAAATCGTTTGTCGAATGGCAGATAGGTGAAGGCACGGAAGGCCTGATTCCGTGCGGCACCACCGGTGAATCGCCGACGCTGAGCCACCAAGAACATATGCATGTGACCGAACTATGCATCGAGCAGACCGCCGGTCGGGTGCCGGTCATGGCCGGGGCCGGGTCCAATTCGACAGCGGAAACCATTGCGTTTGTCCAGCACGCCCACAAGGCCGGAGCCGACGCCGCCCTGGTGGTCATGCCCTATTACAACAAGCCGACCCCGGAAGGGCAGTATCGGCACTTCAAGGCGGCCAGCGAAGCCGCCGATATTCCCATTTACATCTATAATATCCCCGGTCGCAGCATCGTCGATATGTCGGTCGAAACCATGGCCCGGTTGGCAGAATTACCGGGCATTGTCGGGGTCAAGGATGCGACCAGCGATCTGGCCCGGCCCATGCTGACCCGCCTGGCCATCAATGCCGACTTCATTCAACTGTCCGGCGAAGATGCCACCATCGTGCCGTTTCTGGCCGGCGGCGGGCATGGTTGCATATCGGTCACCGCCAACATCGCGCCGCGCATGTGCGCCGATTTGCACGGTGCCTGGCAGGCCGGTGATTTGACCACGGTGATGGACTTGCAGGACCGCCTGATGCCCCTGCACAGCGCCATGTTCTGCGAGGCCAGTCCCGGCCCGGTCAAATATGCCACCGAATTGCTCGGCAAGTGTTCTTCCGCCACCCGCCTGCCCATTTGTGAAATCGCCGACACATCGAAAGCCCAGGTCAAGGACGCCCTGGTGTCGGCGGGTCTGTTGAACTGAGGGCGGCCCGGTTAAAACGCCATGGCCCACAAGAAAAAGAAAAAAGCCCCGTCCAACATCGCCGCCCAGAACCGTCGGGCGCGGCACGATTTCGCCATTTTGGAAAATTTCGAGGCCGGAATTCAGTTGTTTGGCTCGGAGGTCAAATCCCTGCGCGCCGGGCGGGCGACGATCACGGAATCCTATGCCATCGAAGAAAATGGCGAAATGTTCCTGCGCAATGCCTATATACCGGAATACGAAGGGGCCAGCCATTTCAGCCACGAACCGAAACGGCCGCGCAAATTGTTGCTGCACCGGCGCGAAATTTCCAGGCTGGATATCGCGGTCAACCGCAAGGGCATGTCGCTGGTGCCGTTAAGTATCTATTTTAACGACCGGGGCATCGCCAAAGTCGATCTGGCCCTGGCCAAGGGCAAGGACAAGGCCGACAAAAGGGCCCATGTCAAAGACCGGGACTGGAAACGCCAGCAGTCGCGCTTGTTGCACGAGAAAAACTGAACTGATTCATTATTTCCAGGAAAGGCTCACATATGACCGATAAACCGCTGCTGCATCTCGTTTTCGGAGGCCAGGTTGACGACCCTCAGGGCCTCGACTTCTCCAGTTGCGAAAACCTGGATATCGTCGGCATTTTCCCCAATTATCAGAAAGCCATGGACGCCTGGCGCGGGGCCTCGCAAAAACGCGTCGACGAGGCCGACATCAAATACGTCATCGTCCACATGCACCGGCTGTTCGATCCCGCCACGGGCACAGAAACGGACCTGGAAGAAGATCACAAATAGGTCAGGGAACGGGCAAAAACGTGGTGGAACATCGGTTCGGTCAAACGGCCCGTGTTGGTGTTGTAGCGCGAGCAATGATAGCTGTCGATTAGAGTAATGCCGCCGTCAAGGGCGTGACAGGCTTCATGGGCGAACTTGTGCCGGGCCTTTTTCAGGCCGAACACGGATAACACCGCGCCGTGGGCGACGCCGCCCAGCGCCACGATCACTTTCAGCTCCGTCATGGCGGCGATTTCGTCTTCCAGAAAAGGCCGGCAGGCGTTGATTTCCGCAGCTATCACCTTGTTTTGCGGCGGCACACAACGCACCGCGTTGGCGATCCGGCAATTGACCAGAACCATGCCATCGGCAGGATCGGCCTGATAATGTCCCTTGGCCAGGCCATATTTGATCAGGGTCGGATAGAGCAAATCCCCGGCGGCATCGCCGGTGAAGGGCCGCCCGGTCTGGTTGGCGCCACGCAGGCCCGGCGCCAGGCCGACAATCAGTAACCCCGCATCCAGACTACCAAATGACGGCACCGGCGCGTTATGCCAGTGCGGCCAGGTTTCGCGGCTGGCGTTACGGTAATCGACCAGGCGCGGGCAAAGCGGGCAGTCGGCATTGGCAAACGAAAGTGACTTCAAGGCCGTTATACCACTTCGACATCCGGGTCCTGGGTCAGCAGGTGCAAACTTTCCATGCTTTCGGGGCTGCCGCCCTGGCGACCGATTTTGTCCCTGAGTGTACTCAGATCGATGAAGACATCGGCCTGACGGCGCAATTCATCGGCCGCCATGGGCGGATGAGATTCGACCGTGCTGACCACGGTGACCCGCTTGCCCCGGCGCTGCACCGCCTCGACCAGGCGGCGGAAATCGCCGTCGCCGGAAAACAGCACCAGATGATCCAGATGTTCCGATATCTCCAGCATATCGACGGCCAGTTCGATATCCATGTTACCCTTGATTTTGCGCCGACCGGCGCTATCGGTGAATTCCTTGGCCGGTTTGGTGATCAGGGTATAGCCGTTGTAGTCAAGCCAGTCGACCAGCGGCCTGATCGGTGAATATTCCTGATCTTCGAGCAGGGCGGTATAATACATCACCCGGATCACCCTGGCCTGGGCGCGAAACAACTTGAGCATTTGCTTGTAATCGATATCGAAGCCGAGCGCGCGCGCCGAGGCATACAGATTGGCCCCGTCTATAAACAGCCCAACCCGTTCATCGGAATGAAAATCCATAATAATAATCCATTATTACAATAGCTTATGAAAAATAAATAATGTAAAAAATAATCAGGAAATAATCTCCTGTCGGTTATATATCTAGGTTTGAATACGTCATCATGCAAGTCGAAATCGGAGCATCCCTTTGATTCTGATCGCCGTTGGCGCCAATCTGCCAAATCCCCGGTACGGTCCGCCTCTGGCCACCTGCCAGGCGGTATTACCGGCACTGGACAGGGTCGGCCTGAACGTCGTTAAGGTATCCCAATGGTATGAAAGCGCGCCGGTTCCGGCATCGTCCCAACCCTGGTACGTCAATGGCGTGGTCGCGCTCGAGACCAAGATGGACGCCATGGCGGTGCTTGATCAATTGCTGGCCCTGGAAGAAGCCTTCGGGCGGGTTCGCGGCCAGCCCAACGCGGCGCGCACGCTTGATCTGGATTTGATTGCCTATGACGGTCAGATAATCAGCGACAGCAACGCTGATAACCCGTTGATTTTGCCTCATCCCCGGCTCCATCAACGGGCCTTTGTTTTGTTTCCCCTGGCCGATGTGGCACCCGGTTGGCACCATCCGGAATCCGGCTTATCGGTGACCCGGATGATCGAACAATTGGAAAATCCCGGTGCGGCCCGGGTGATTAGGGAATAAGACCCGTATTTCCTTGCTTTCTGGCCGTTTGGGCCATATATAATCGGCCTTCAAATCCACAATACCCATGCGGAGAAATTGTTTTATGGCGCGTGTAACAGTCGAAGATTGTGTGCTCAAGATTCCCAACCGGTTTGAACTGGTTATGGTGTCGGCCCAGCGGGCCCGTAACATCAGCGCCGGCGCACCGATGACGGTGGAAAAAGACAACGACAAGAACCCGGTTGTCGCCCTGCGCGAAATCGCCGAGGAAACAGTCGATCTCGATGACCTGAAAGAAGGCCTGATCAAGGGTCTGCAGCGCCATGTCGAAATGACCGATCCGGACGATGAAGAATTCGATCTGCTGGCATTTCCCCAGGGCCAACCTGGTGGGGACGGTGAAGAGGGTGAGGCCAATGACGCCATAGCGCTCAAATCCAACATGTATCAGGATATCGAAATCGCCGAACCGGCCGGAGACAAAGCTTAAGTCTCACACCCAGGAAGCGAAAATATGGTAGACCTTTCCCTTGAGATGCTGCGCAGGGAGAGGCCGCTTTGATTCGTCAGTTTGAACTCGTCGAACAGGTAAAAACCTACGACCCCGGCGCCGACGAAGAGGCGCTCAATCGCGCCTACGTGTTTTCCATGAAGGCCCATGGCAACCAGAAACGGGCCTCGGGTGATCCGTATTTCCTGCATCCCCTGGAAGTGGCCGGAATCCTGGCCGATTACAAACTCGATGCCTCGACCATTATCACCGCCCTGCTGCACGACACGATCGAAGATACCCTGGCCACCGAGGCAGAAGTCTCGGCCCTGTTTGGTTCCGAAATCGGTCACCTGGTCGAAGGCGTGACCAAACTGACGATGATCGAAATGCAGTCCGATCACGCCAAGCAGGCGGAAAATTTCAGCAAGTTGCTGGTCGCCATGTCGGAAGATATTCGGGTGTTGCTGGTTAAACTGGCCGACCGCCTGCACAACATGCGGACCCTGCATTTCATCAAAAACACCGACAAACGGCGGCGCATTGCCAAGGAAACCATGGAAATTTTCGCCCCCCTTGCCGAACGTATCGGCATGCAGGAAATGAAAAACGAACTGGAAGACCTGGCCTTTGGCGAAATCAATCAGGAAGCCCGCCAGTCGATCCTGGCCCGGCTTGAATACCTGCGCGATGAAGGTGGCGGGCTGGTTTCGAAAATCAATGATGAATTGACCCGAACCCTGAACAGCGGCGGCCTGAACGTAGACATTCAGGGCCGCGAAAAGCTGCCCTATTCGATCTGGCGCAAGATGCAGTTCAAGAATGTCGCCTTCGAGCAGCTTTCCGATGTTATGGCGTTCCGTATCATCGTCGATAGTGTCGATGATTGTTACAAGGCGCTCGGCATCATACACAGCGCCTACCGGGTCGTGCCCGGTCGCTTCAAGGACCACATTTCGACGCCCAAGCCGAATGGCTACCAATCCCTGCACACGGGCGTGCTGGGGCCGGACCAGCACCGCATCGAAGTGCAGATCAAGACCCAGGAAATGCACGAAATAGCCGACAACGGGGTCGCCACCCACTGGACCTACAAGCAGCAGACCGGCAACACCGAAGGCAAGCAGTATCGCTGGCTACGCGAATTGCTTGATATTTTGGAACACGCCGCCGGGCCGGAAGAATTTCTCGAACACACCAAGCTGGAAATGTATCAGGATCAGGTCTTCTGCTTCAGCCCCAAGGGTGATCTGATCACCATGCCGCAGGGCGCGACCCCGGTCGATTTTGCCTACGCCGTCCATTCGGAAGTGGGCGACCGCTGTGTCGGGTCGAAAGTCAACGGGCGCATGGTGCCCTTGCGCAGCGAATTGCAAAATGGCGATCAGGTGGAAATTCTGACATCCAAAGCCCAGACTCCATCGCCGACCTGGGAGCGGTTCGTGGTCACCGGCAAGGCCCGGGCCCGGATCAGGCGCTTTATAAATTCCCAGGAAAAGGAACAATATCTGCAATTGGGCCGGGCCATTCTGCAACGGGCCTTTCGCGAAGAAGGCTATGAATTTACCGAAAAAGCCCTGGCCGGTGTGCTTAAAGTGTTCAAGCAACTCTCGACCGATGACCTGACCGCCCAGGTCGGCAACGGCCATGTCCCGGCCCGTAACGTGGTCGAAGCGGTGTTCCCGGCGACTCGCAAACGGGGTGATGATAAAGTCATTGCCATCGATCAACTTCGCCAGAAACAGGGCAAGAACGGGGCCAGGGGCAAGGGCGACAACAGCGTCGCCATCAAAGGCCTGATACCGGGCATGGCGGTTCATTACGCCCTTTGCTGCCATCCCTTGCCCGGCGATCGCATTGTCGGCATTATTACCACCGGCAAGGGGGTAACGATCCATACAATCGATTGCGAAACCCTCGAAACCTATGCCGATACGCCTGAGAAGTGGCTCGATGTGTCCTGGCAGGTGGGCTCGGAACTGGCCGATTTCCATGTCGGTCGTATTCACCTGACCGTGATCAACGAACCCGGCAGCCTGGGCACCTTGTCGATGGTTATCGGTCGCAACGAAGGCAATATTTCGAACCTGAAAATCACCAATCGGAGCCGTGAATTTTTTGATCTGATGATCGATGTGGAAGTCCGCGACGTTAAACATATGGCCGATATCATCGCCGCCCTGCGGGCCACTCCGGCGATCAATGCGGTCGAACGGGCCAGGGGCTGATGTTCAGGCGGCGGCAAAAACAGCTTCTCCATGCACGGATCCGCGATTTTTTGTGGCCGCGCAGTGGCTGGAAGCGATCATCGGCCTATTTGTTTCACCGGGTTGGCCGGCTGCCCGGCACGCCCTATTCCGTGGCCGCCGGATTTGCCTGTGGCGCGGCCATTTCATTTACCCCGTTTGTCGGCCTGCATTTCATTCTCGGGGCGCTCTGTGCCTGGCTGATGCGGGCCAATATCCTGGCTTCGGCCATCGGTACGGCGATTGGCAATCCCTGGACTTTTCCCTTTATCTGGGCCTGGGTCTATAATCTGGGCCTGTGGATGCGTTTTGGCGATGATTCTGAAGGGCAGGGGGGCATCGATTTTCCGGCCATGTTTGCGCACCTGTCGGAAGCCATGCTGAATTTCGATATGGCCTATTTATTCCATACGGCCTGGCCGGTATGGTGGCCTATGTTTCTCGGTGGCATTCCCAGTTTTGCACTCGTTTGGCTGGTTTTCTTTTTCACTCTCAGGCCTATGATCGGGTCCTACCAACATCGGCGGCTGGCGCGCCGCCTGGGCAACGACGCAACGGATGGTCATTGATGACGGAATATTTAAGACTGGGTGTTAACATCGACCATGTGGCGACCATCAGGAATGCCCGTGGCGGCGGTCATCCCGATCCGGTCGAGGCCGCCAGGCTGGCCGTTAAAGCCGGGGCCGATGGCATTACCGCCCACTTGCGGGAAGACCGGCGGCATATATCGGACTCGGACATTTCCCGCTTGTGCAATGAAATCGACACGCCGCTCAATCTGGAAATTGCGGCGACCGGTGAAATGCTCGATATCGCGCTTAGCCATGTGCCTCATGCCGCCTGTATTGTTCCGGAAAAACGGCAAGAACGGACCACCGAAGGGGGCCTCGATGCCGTTGGCGGCCACAATCACCTGGTGCCCTTTATTGGGACTCTCGGCAAGGCCGGAATTCGGGTGTCGCTGTTTATCGAACCCGTTATCGAACAGATCGATGCCGCCAGGAACCTGGGCGCGCCGGTTATCGAACTGCACGTAGGGGCTTATTGCGAGGCCACGGGGGCGGCCAGAGAGGCCCAGTTGGCCCGGATTATCGCCGCCGCCGAGCACGCCGAAAAGATCGGCCTGGAATGTCATGCCGGTCACGGCCTGACTTTCGATACGGTCAAACCGGTGGCCGAAATCGCCACCATTGCCGAACTCAACATCGGTCACTTCCTGATCGGCGAGGCCATATTCGGCGGCCTCGAGAATGCGATCAGGGACATGCGCCACCTGATGGACCAGGCGCGGCCCGGATAACCTTTGAACTACCTTGACATTGGCGGTTCCGGCTGGCCTTATCTGGCGGATTTTTTATTAGCGACAATTGGTGACTATTATTATGAGTTCAAATTCCGGCGGTGGGTTTAAAGAAACGGTCAGCACCGTCATATATGCGGTGATCATTGCCCTGGGAATCAGGACATTTGCCTACGAGCCTTTCAATATTCCATCAGGATCCATGATCCCGACCCTGCTGGTCGGCGATTATCTTTTCGTTTCCAAACTGTCCTTTGGCTACAGCCGTTATTCCCTGCCCTGGTCGCTGCCCCTGATAACCGACCGGATTTTTTTCAGCGAACCGGAACGGGGCGATGTGGTGGTGTTTCGCCTGCCGACCAATACCAAGGTGGATTACATCAAGCGCCTGGTCGGCCTGCCCGGTGACACCATTCAGGTCATTCAAGGGGTCTTGCAGATTAATGGCAAGGCGGTGGTGCGGGAAAAAACCGATGATTATCTGAGCACCGATAGCCTGGGCAACGTTCGCCGCACCACCCGTTACCTGGAAACGCTGCCCGGTGGCCGCACACACTATATTCTGGAATCCATGGGCGATTACGGCAGCGCCGACAACACCGATGTCTATACGGTCCCGGCCGGGCATTATTTTGCCATGGGCGACAACCGTGACAATTCGCAAGACAGTCGTTATCTGGATGTCGTCGGGTTTATCCCCAGGGAGAACCTCATCGGTCGCGCCAATTTCCTGTTTTTTTCCATTGATGGCGTGGGCTGGAACGGATTTGAATTCTGGAAGTGGCCTGGAAAAATTCGTTTCGGCAGACTGTTGAACGGCATTGAATGATCGCCCCGACACCATGAACAAAGACCTTGAACACCGTCTCGGTCACACTTTTGAAAACCCCCGATTGTTGCAACAGGCGCTCACTCATCCCAGCCTCGCCGGTGGCAAGGGGATGCGCAAAGACAGTAACCAGCGCATGGAATTTCTCGGCGACCGGGTGCTCGGCCTGATCATCGCCGAGATGTTGTATCAAGCCTATCCCGATGAAGAGGAAGGCGCCATGGCCCGCCGTCATACGGCGATGGTGCGACGGGAAGCTCTCGCCCGGGTGGCCTCGGAAATTGGCCTGGCCGGTCATGTCAACATGGCCCCGTCCGAACAGGACACCGGCGGACGGCAAAATCCGGCCTTGCTGGCCGACGCCTGCGAAGCGGTGATCGCCGCCATCTATCTGGACGGCGGTATCGCCCCGGCCGGGCAATTTATCAGGCGCTATTGGTCGCCGCTGATGGCCGAAATCGCCGTGCCGCCCCTGGATGCCAAGACGGCCTTGCAGGAATACGCCCAAAGCCAGGGCCTGGCGCTGCCGAGCTACCAGGAAATTTGCCGCTCCGGTCCGGCCCATGATCCGGTTTTCACCATGGCCGTAACAATTGAAGGCAGTGATCCGGTGAGCGCCACGGGCGGATCCAAACGGATCGCAGAACAGGCCACTGCCGCCCTGTTGCTCGACACCCTGAGGCAACAGAAATGATCGACCGATCGGAACAGCGTTGCGGTTTTATGGCCGTGCTGGGGGCCCCGAATGTGGGCAAATCGACCCTGGTCAACCGGTTGGTCGGGACCAAGGTTTCCATTGTTTCGCCGAAAGTCCAGACCACCAGGACCCGGGTCCTGGGCATTCGCATGGAGCAGTCGGCACAACTTGTTTTTATTGATACCCCAGGTGTGTTCGTGCCCAAACGCCGGCTCGACCGGGCCATGGTCGCCTCGGCCTGGGGTGGGGCGGCGGACGCCGATCGTATCCTGTTGATGATTGACGCGACAAAAGGCATCGATGCGGACAGCAAGATGATCCTTGATAAATTGCGGGCGCAGGACAAGACGGCGCTGCTGGTGATCAACAAAATCGATTTGATCGACAAGCAGAACCTTCTGGATTTGACCGATAGACTTTCACAATCGGGTTCGTTCAGCGATATTTTCATGATCTCGGCGCAAACCGGTGACGGCGTTAAGGACTTGCTCGCCAGGCTAGTGGAAAGCGCCCCTCTCGGCCCCTGGATGTACCCGGAAGATCAGATATCCGACATGCCCTCGCGCTTGCTGGCGGCCGAAATCACGCGGGAAAAGGTCTTTCTGCAACTGCATCAGGAACTGCCCTATGCGGTCACGGTTGAAACCGAGGGATGGCAGGAAAAGGAAGACGGCTCGGTCACCATCAGCCAGATCATCTATGTCGAAAAACCGGGCCAGAAGGGTATCGTTCTGGGCCAGGGCGGCAGCAAGATCAAAACCATCGGCCAATCTTCGCGCCTGGAGCTTGAACAATTGTTCGGCCATCGGGTGCACGTAAAACTGTTTGTAAAAGTGCGCGAAAAATGGGGCGACGACCCTGAACGCTTCCGCGACTGGGGCCTCGATTTCAACGCCTGATCGAAATGTTATTTACATATTGATAACGTTTATGTTATCAATATTCCATGGCTTTGACGCGAGATTTCAAATTAACGATCAAGAAACGGGCAGAAGAAGATTCGGTTTTTCGTGTTGGCTTGCTGACGGAAGCCGCTGAGTGTTTGCTCAATGACGAAGCTGATGTGGCTAAAACATTGTTGCGGGATTACATAAATGCAACGCTCGGCTTCAATAAACTGGCGGCTCTTACCGACAAGAAACCCCAGAGCCTTATGCGAATGCTCAGCAAAAGCGGCAATCCCAGCCTGGTTAATATTTCCAAACTCATGGCATCGCTGCGTAAGCATGAAGGGGTCGAGCTTCATGTCAACGCGGGAACCGTTAAATAAGTTCAGCCAGCGTCTTTTTTATCGCTGTTTTTCTTGAACAGGGCCATTGCCTTGTCGTCGATGCGCGACAGACCGGATTTTCGCCGATCCTCTTTTTGCAGTTTGCTCCAGTCTTCGCTGCGTTTGACCGCCGCCAGCCATTCTTCAGGGTCATCATCGGGGTCCAGCACATCGGTATCCCGGTAGGGCCAGGTTAATTTGTGAACGCTCAGCTCACCCATATCAAGTTCGCCTTTTTCTTCCTTTTCAAAAGACAAGGCGACCACCTGGGTGATAAAATGACCGGTCACAGACCGCATGGCCCTGGCATCCCGGAGATAGCTTTGGCTGAACATGATCTGGCGAATGGAATTGTTGTTGTAGCGAATGAAGTCATACAGAAGGTCGGCGAAGTCGTCTGCATCGAGATAGATCGGGGTATCGGGGATGACATCCTTGAGCACGGTAAAAATAATATTTCCCTGACTTTCGAAACGTCCGTCGTGTTCCAGTTGAACAATGACCGCATTGAAATAGGTCACCCGTTCTTTGCTCTGGGAAGCCATGATTTTCTCAATGATTTTTTTGTGCAAAATGGCTCTCCGCTGCCCACTGTCTCAGGACAGATACAAATAATTCAACCTGGCACTCATTGTACAGGATACGGATCGCCCAAGGTCGTGTAAATTTATTGTCATGGAGTGGTCAGACCAAGGAATAGTGCTCTCGGCGCGCAAGCATGGCGAATCATCGGCCATTGTCGCCCTGATGACGCGCCAGCATGGAGTCCACGCCGGCTTGGTTCGGGGTGGTTCCGGCAGGCGCAAGCGCGGCGATCTGCAACCGGGAAATGCCGTCCAGGCCCGCTGGCGGGCCAGGCTGGCCGAACATCTGGGCTCTTTCACATGTGAATTGCAACACGCCCATGCCGCCCTCGTGCTCGACAACCCGGACGCGTTGGCGGCGCTGAGCGCGGCCCTTGCCGTGGTCGAGAGTTCCCTGCCGGAACGGCAACCCCATGTTAGAATATATGATGGCCTGACTGTTTTACTGGAAACCATTGGCGGCGACGGAGACTGGCGTTCCACCTATGTTAAATGGGAGATAGGGCTGCTCGGAGAATTGGGGTTTGGCCTCGATTTATCGTGCTGTGCGGCGACCGGTGAGGTTGATAACCTGATCTATGTGTCACCCAAATCCGGCCGGGCGGTTTCCGCTGCGGCAGGGCAGGCTTACCTTAAATCGATGCTGCCGCTGCCGCCTTTTTTACTGACGCCCGGTCGCGGCGGCACCATCAGCGAGGTCTCGGCCGGGCTTCGACTGACCGGATATTTTCTCAAACGTCATGTCTATGGGCATTTATCGGACGGTAAAATGCCGGCCTCCCGGCATCGGTTTGCCGAGCGCATCAGGGCTCAGGCCGACAATAATTCGTGAGCCAACCGTTATGCCGCTAGTATGCATCACAAATATTGCATATAATAAGCCCATTCGTTTTTCAGGGTATCTTCTCATGAGATCAGGATTTCTCGCTTTTATTTTGGCATTGGTACTTTTTGTGCCCCTGGCGCAGGCCGAATATCGCATCGAAAGCATCGATAACGATTTTCCCGGTGAAATAGCCGCCGCCGCCGAAGAAGGTAAGAATCTGGTGATATTTTTCCAGCAGGCCGGTTGCCCCTATTGCGACAAAATGCGGGCCCGCGTGTTGCCGTCAGAAAAGGTCTACAACTACTTCGATTCCCGGTTTGTCATGATCGAAAGCAATATTCGCGGCAATCTGGATGTGATCATGCACGACGGCACGAAAGGTACGGAACGTGACCTGGCGAGAAAATTACGGGTCCGGGCGACGCCGGTGTTCGTGTTCTTCGATGATCAGGGCAAGGTCGCCCTCAAGACCACCGGGTTTCTCGGGGTCGATCAGTTCTACCTGGCCGGAAAGTATGTCAGCGAAGGCATTTATAAATCGAAAAAATCGTTTTTCCGATATATTCAGGATCAAAGGTGATCTTTCGGGCGAGTTTGATCCACGGGTTCGTGGTCGTCTGCGGGCTCGCCATCGGGACCCCTGCCGGGGCCCAGCAAACGGCTCAGCCGACGATCGAAGAAATACTTCAACTTATTGAAAAAAATGGCCAAGATGAGCTGGTGGAGTTTGACGAAGAATGAGTCAAAAAGAAATAATCGAAAAAATAA
>CBFDVE010000014.1:0-15112 GCA_965613205.1 uncultured Rhodospirillaceae bacterium | reverse complement strand
TTCGGCGCATTCCTTGACCAGGTTTTCCAGCACCGTCAGGCCCACGGGCTGGCCTCCGGCGACGATCTGATCAAGCTTGCCCGGACCGGTCGGCTTGCGCAAAGACCGCCGACCGATCCACATGGCCAGGCCGTCCTGCCCGTGCACCACGCCATTCAGATGGACCCCGTAACCGATGGTGCCGAACAGGGGCACGGCGGCCCGCTCCATGGAGAAAAACGGGGGCGCTCCGAAAGAAGTGCCGACCCCGTAATGTTCGCCCCGCCAGCCCGGCACATGGCCCTGGTCCATCAAAACGTCGAGCACGGTGGCCATGGCCGCCGTTCGCTCGCCGAAATCCCGCAATCGGTCCGATAGGGCGACGGCCCGGTCCGATACCCGGAACACATGGGGAAAACCGTTCAGAATACCGGCGAAATCCGGGCTGAGGAAACCGACCGTCACCTGGGCAACGGAAAAGGGGATATAATCCCGGCGGCGGGGCGGCGAACAGTCGTGAATGCGATTTAAGAAAGTCATACTCGCGACCCTATCAAGAGGCGCGGGCTTGTCAATTCCGTGCCTGTGTGCCAGCTTTGGCTTATGAAAATATTCGCCAAGGAAGTCGCCCCGGATGTCTACTCGGTATCGTTCGGGGAAACCGAGATCATTTTGCAGGGTGGCGAAGTCAAAACCTTGTTGCTACAACTGATGGAGGTTATGGCACCGAGCCAGGCCGCCGACGAGACGATCAATAAAAAAGACAAGGTGCGCGCCGAGTTCCTGGGAAAAATCAAGATTGCCAACGACGTGGGCATCCAGAAACTGCTACTGGTGGCCGATCATCTCGACCTGCTGGCCCTGTTGAAGGGGGCCGAGGACGACACCCGATTGCACGACAAGTTCTTTTCCAACATGAGCGACAACAACGCCAAAATGTTCAACGAAGACCTGACCTTTGAATTCCGCGATGGCCTGCCCGAAAAACGCCACCGAGAGGCCCTCGACAGACTGATCAAACTGGCCCGCGACCTGGAACTGGACGGCGATCTGGTATTTGAAAGCTAGCCGTTTTTCAGGCGACGATGCGGGACGGGATGAAACCGGACCGACCGGAGCGTTTGCGATCCCGGTCGCGGGACGGGCGCACATAGGCCCGCGCACAGTGGCTCAGGCAATAGGGCTTGCCTTCCAAAACCGGGGCGCCGCAGAAATGGAAATCATCCTTGCCGGGCTCGCCTTCGGGCCAGGAGCACATGCCGCCGGACAGGTTTTCCATGCTGACCGGATTGGCCAGGGGCACCGGTTCGCAAGCGGCAACCGGGCGCGGCTGCCGCGACAAGGCGACCGCTTGCCTGATGGCGCTGCTTTTGCGCGCCGCCGGATTTTGCCGGGCCGTGGCGGGCTTGCGTTCGCGGGATTTAGAGCCAATGGGCGAGACCCGTTTGGGCAGGCCCAGGCGGTGCACTTTGCCGACCACGGAATTCTTGGTGACCTCCAGGCGGCGACCGATTTCGATGGTCGAAATTCCTTCGGTCCAAAGGGCGATCAGGGTGCTGATGCGTGCGGGGGTCCATTCGAGTGCCATTGTCTGTCCTTCCGGGCCGGGGTGTGGGGCGCTTATTAAAACGTCCGCGACCAGGCCACTGCCTTGTTGTTCATTCGTCGACGATCAGGTGATCGACAAAGGCATTTTTACAATATTTTCCGGACCATGACCAGCCCCATACCATATGTAGTTGAAACTACGACATATTGTGGGTTTTATCCACAATAGACACTTGATTCGGTAGTTTTATCCACCGGTTTGTGGTCCAAAATCGGAATTTTCGGGATTTGGGCTTCCTAAACCAGCCGATTTCGCACATGCACAAAAAAACCCGTTTCCCCCACCTCGCGGCGGCGTTTATACTTGCCGCTGACCAATCGCAACCTTTAGAAGACCATGACCGATTCAAAACAAAAAATGGATGCCTGGGCGACCGCCGCCACGGCCGAACTGAAGGGCCGGTCGAGCGATGATCTGGTGTGGCAAACAGCGGAAGGCATCGCCGTCAAGGCGCTCTATACGGCGGCCGATCTGGCCGGCCTGGAAGCCGTTGACAGCGTTCCCGGTATGGCGCCGTTTTTGCGCGGGCCGCGCGCCACCATGTACGCCGGGCGGCCGTGGACCGTGCGCCAGTATGCCGGGTTTTCCACCGCCGAGGCCTCCAACAAATTCTACCGCGATAATCTCAAAGGCGGTCAGAAAGGCCTGTCCATCGCCTTCGACCTGGCCACCCACCGGGGCTATGATTCAGATCATCGGCGCGTCATCGGCGATGTCGGCAAGGCCGGGGTGGCGATTGATTCCGTCGAGGACATGAAAATTCTGTTCGATGGCATCCCCTTGGATCAAATGACCGTTTCCATGACCATGAACGGGGCCGTGCTGCCGATCATGGCCGGCTATATCGTGGCCGCCGAGGAACAGGGCGTGGCCCGTCAAAAGCTGACCGGGACCATCCAGAACGACATCCTGAAAGAATTCATGGTCCGCAATACCTATATTTACCCGCCCCGGCCCAGTATGCGCATTGTCTCTGACATCATCGCCTACACCGCCGAGCACATGCCGAAATTCAATTCCATTTCGATCTCCGGCTATCACATGCAGGAAGCCGGGGCGACGGCGGTACAGGAACTGGCCTATACCCTGGCCGATGGCCTGGAATACGTGCGCACCGCCGTCACTAGCGGCATGGAAGTGGATACCTTTGCCCCCCGCCTGAGTTTCTTTTTCGCCATCGGCATGAACTTTTTCATGGAAATCGCCAAGCTGCGGGCGGCCCGCCTGTTGTGGTCGGAACTGATGGCCCAGTTCGAACCGACCGATCCCCGGTCGTCCATGCTGCGCACCCACTGCCAGACATCGGGCGTGTCGCTGACCGAAAAAGACCCCTACAACAACGTCGTGCGCACCACCATCGAGGCCCTGGCCGCGGTGCTGGGCGGCACCCAGAGTCTGCACACCAATTCCCTGGATGAGGCGATTGCCCTGCCGACCCCGTTTTCGGCCCGCATCGCGCGCAACACCCAACTGGTGCTGGCCGAGGAAACCGGCATTACCAACGTCATCGACCCCCTGGGCGGCAGCTATTACGTGGAAAGCCTGACCGCCTCCATCGCCGCCGAGGCGCGCAAGCTGATCGCCGAGGTGGAAGACCTGGGCGGCATGACCCGCGCCGTGGAAACCGGCTTGCCGAAACTGCGCATCGAGGAATCCGCCGCCCGCAAGCAGGCCCGCATCGACCGCAAGGAGGAAGTGGTGGTCGGGGTCAACAAGTATGTGCGCGATGACGAAGACCCTATTGAGATTCTGGAGATCGACAACGACGCGGTGCGGCAATCACAAATTGCCCGCCTCAAGAAAATTCGCGCCAGCCGTGATGGCGATGCCTGCCGGGCGGCACTGGACGCCCTGACGAGAGCCGCCAAAACCGGCGAGGGCAATTTGCTCGACCTGGCCGTGGTGGCGACCCGGGCCAGGGCCACGGTAGGCGAAATTTCGGACGCGCTGGAAACCGTGTTCACCCGCCACCGGGCCAGCGCCCAGACCATTTCCGGTGTTTATGGTGCGGCCTTCGCCGATGATGAAGATTTCGCCAAAATTCAATCCCGGGTCGGCGAATTTATCGATAAACGGGGCCGCCGCCCGCGGATGCTGGTGACCAAAATGGGCCAGGACGGCCACGACCGGGGCGCCAAAATCATCGCCACGGCATTCGCCGATTTAGGCTTCGATGTGGATATCGGGGCGATGTTCCAGACCCCGGCGGAAGTGGCCAGGGAAGCGATTGAAAACGACGTTCATCTGATCGGCGTATCGACCCAGGCCGGGGGTCACAAGACGCTGATCCCGGCCCTGATCGGGGAGCTGCGCGACCAGGGGGCCGACGACATTGTTATCGTCTGCGGCGGCGTTATTCCGAGCGGTGATTATGATTTCCTGAAAGACGCCGGGGTGTCAGGCATATACGGTCCCGGCACCCACATCCCGAGCGCGGCGGCGGACATTCTCGACATCATCGAGGCGCGACGCCAGGCCGCCTGAAATCTATCAGCTTACCTGGCCAAAGCCGGAATCAGGCGTTCCAGGTAGGGGTACATATTGCGGCTGACGATATGTAAATTGGCGCTGAAATCGTCCGGCGCATTGTGATCGGCCGTATCGGACAGGCCCCTGACGACGACGAAGGGAACGTCGTTCAAGTGGCAGGTATAACCAAACGCCGCCCCCTCCATTTCGGTCGCCAGCGCGGCGAATTCCCGTTGCAGCCAGCGCAGGGTTTGCTGGTCCTGAATGAACCGGTCGCCCGAGGCTATGGTGCCGATCATCAAATTGGGGCCGACGCCGGGATCGGGGAACATGGCATCATAGGCGGCGGCCGATTCCTGCACCATATCGGGATCGCATTCAATCATCCGGTCCCGCCCCGGCTGTTCCCCGTGGCGGCGACCAAACGCCGTCAGGTCCATATCATATTGAATGAGATGGCTGGCGATGATGATATCGCCGACGGTCATATTGGGCAGCAAGCCGCCGGCGACACCGCTGAACAACATGGCATCAGGCCTATACAGATCAATCAGCATTTGGGTGCAGATGGTCGCATTGACTTTGCCGATGCCGCATTTGGCCAGGGCGATCCGGACGCTCTTGAAAGTGCCGTGGGTGACCTGAATTCCGGCATGTTCGGTTTCATCGGAAATATCCATGTCGGCACGCAGATGCTCGACCTCTTCATCCAGGGCACCCATTACCGCCAACATGGTCTAGTCCTCCACCAGGGTCTTTCCAGGATGATAGCTTAACCGAGCAAGGCATTGAGAAAAATTCGGGGGATTTTGAGAATTCCGGGTTTGTGCTCGAACCTGGTCAGCAACTCGCCGAGTTTATCGGCCTTGCGATTGGTCACAAACCACGGCGGACGGGGCAACAGGCTCAAGCCGCCACTGAGCAAATTGCGTGGGAACGGGCGAAAGGGGGCGGTGACAACCGTGCGTTCGGGTTTATCAAACATCAGTGCGTTGTGAACGAAGCCGATGCCGCTTTGCACATTGTCCAGAGGATGGCCGGGGAAGGCTCCCCAGGGTGTTTGCACCAGCAAAAACCCCAGCCCGGTCCAGCCGTTGATGGCGATATGGCCATAGTGAAGATCGCCGATCAATTGATCGAAACGGTGCCGACCCAGGGCGGCGATGGTTTTTGGATGGATCAGGATATTGGCCCCGAGTGTGCCGTGCAACTTGTCGTTGGCATAGGCAATGGCGGCGCGCAGATAACTTTCCGGGTCATCTTCATCAAGGGCCACGGTGCCCAGGGCCGGGGCGAAGATTTCGTTGTTTTCCAGCCACCCATCGCCACTTTCGACAATCACGCAGTTGGCCCCGCCCGACCCCGAACCGGCCCCGTGATGGGCGAAATCGTCCATTCTTTCTGCCGCACCGGGATAATAGGGCGGGCGGGCGGGCAGCGTGTCGATCACTCGACTGACCCTGGCCAAAAGATCATCCGTCTTGTCCCAGTTCGCGGCCAGGATCAGCATTTGACAGGCGACGCAGTTGAAGCCGGAATTATGCAGTTTCTGGGTCGCGATGTGTTCCGCCTGGAAAGACAAATCGGCATCCGTCCACGGCCCCGGCACGACAATGGTCGGGCACACGGCCCCCAGTTCTGAAGTGATCGGACGAGAATTTTTGGGTTTTCCCGCCGCCTTGTTCTGTTCTCCTTCCGCGCCCACGCCCCAGACAATGGCATCGTGCGAGGCCTCGGACCCGGTGATGTGGATGTCGTCGATAACCGGGTGGTTACACAGATATTCCCCCACATCGGCGTCGCCGGTGACGATGCGCAAGGCCCCCCGATCGATCAGCGGACGCAGGGCCGGGCGCAGGAATTCGACCAGGTAGTCGTTGACCGGGTTCATTTTCAACAACACCACCCGGTGTTCGACAAACAGTTTCTGGAAACAGTCGAGCGGCGCGATGGCGGCGATGTTACCAGCCCCCAGGACCAGCGACACCCCGCCCTGCCGTTGACCGGGCGGAACGTCGTAACGGCCGGCCGTATTATCGGCCAGGTTTTGCCGGGTCACGCCGGGGGCCATCCACACTTCCGCCCGCACGCCCGACAGCAATAGCCGATCCCAGATGGTCCGGGGCAAGACCGTGGCGGCGATCTGGCCACCTGGTAAATCGCGGATCGGCAGTCCGGCGATGTGGCCCTTGCCGTCAATCTGCGACAGCGTCTTGATCAACAGATTACAGGCCGACATCAGGGTGTAGGGGCCCGATGTCCATTCTTCGCCGAGCAGGGGAGACCCCGCCGGGATCAGTTTTTTCGCCGCCGCCGTCTCGGCCCAGATTTGGGCCACGTCCATCAGCCTGTCCTTGATTTGCGCCAGCACGGCGATGCGGTCGGCAGTGCCGGTTCCGGCCCATGTGGTTTTGCCGTTTTGTAAATCCTGAAGGGCTAAATCAAGGGCCGGGTCGGTCATGCCTAAGCCTCCGCCCTGATCATATCCGCCGCTTTCTCGGCGATCATCATGGTCGGCGCGTTCAAATTGCCGCCGATCAGGGTCGGCATGATCGAGGCATCGACCACGCGCAGGCCTTCGATGCCGCGTACTTTCAGGGTCGGATCGACCACGGCCAGATCATCGAGCCCCATCTTGCAGGTGCCGGCGGGATGATAAATGGTATCGGCCCGGGCCCTGATGTGGTCCAGCAACTCATCATCGGTGTCGGCGTTTGCGGTGTGCAATTCCCGGTGACGGTAACTATCCAGGGCCGGGGCCTGGAGAATCTCGCGCATTTTGCGGACCCCCTTGAGCAGGGTTTTTTCATCGTCCTGGTGGCTCAGATAGCGGGGATTAATGCGCGGTGCCGATAAGGGATCGATGTCGTTCAGGCCGACCTCGCCACGCGACCTGGGCCGCAGCACGCAAGCGTGGCAGGAAAACCCGTAGCCGGTGTAAAGTTTGCGGGCGTGATCTTCGACCATGGCGATAACGAAGTGCAACTGAATATCGGGACGGTTCAGATCGGGCGTCGTTCTGATAAACGCCGCCCCTTCCGCATAGGGCGTGGCGATCATGCCGGTGCCGTCACGGCGCCATTGCAACATGGCCTTGATCAGATTGACGCCACCGCGCAGGCCGATGCCCATCAGGTCCGTCGATTTCGATTTCCAGGCCATGACGAAATCCAGATGATCCTGCAAATTCTGACCGACACCGGGCAGGTCGTGAACAACCGGAATCCCGTGTCGGCGCAATTCATCGCCGGGGCCGATGCCCGACAGCATGAGCAATTGGGGGGAATTGAAAGCGCCGCCGCAGATGATCACCTGGCGCTCGGCTAGCAGGGTTTTTTCCTCGCCATCGCGCAAATAGACGACCCCTGTAGCGCGACCATTTTCGAGGATAATTCGAAGCGTATGGGCCTTGGTCAAAACGGTCAGGTTTGGCCGGTTCATGGCCGGAAACAGATAGGCCGCCGCCGCCGAACAGCGTTCGCCATTTTTTGCGCCGCCCCAGAACTGGGTCACCTGATAGAGGCCTGCCCCTTCCTGCTGGTGGCCATTGAAATCGGTATTGCGCGGTACCTGGCACTGAGCGGCGGCTTCGATGAAGGCTTCCGTAATCGGCCTGGGGCTTTGCTGGTCGGTGACCCGCAGGGGGCCTTCCGCGCCGTGCAGCGGGTCTCCGCCCCGGCTGTTGGCTTCCGACTTTTTGAAATAGGGCAGGACATCATCGAAGGACCAGCCCGGACAGCCGGACTTGGCCCAGTCATCGTAATCGCTGCGGTGGCCGCGCACGTAAAGCATGGCATTGATGGCGCTCGACCCGCCCACGGTCTTGCCGCGTGGTTGAAATCCCCGGCGACCGTTCAGGCCCGCCTGGGGCGTCGTTTGATAGGCCCAGTTGTTGATTTTCGGACGACCGGTCAACATCGCAATGGCCGCCGCCGGGGCGCGCACCAGAAGACTGTCGCCACCGCTGCCAGCCTCCAGCAAGCTGACCGTCACATCGGCATCTTCGCTCAGGCGGGCGGCCAGCGTGGCCCCGGCTGATCCGGCCCCGACGATGATGTAATCAGACGACATTTTGCTGCCCATCCTGGGCCTGGTCGAAGTCTTTCTCCATCAGGTTCCAGTCCTTGATGAAACCGCCAAGCACCGGCGAGGGTCCCGTGTGGCCGAAGGCTTCGGCCAGTTCCTGGGACGGGATCGAGCGGCCTTTGGTGCGAAACAGGGCCTTGACGATGGCGATCACGGCCAGGTGTTCCGGCGTTTCGATGCGGTGTTCCATGTACACCCATTTTTCGTCCCAACCCAAAATCCGTGTTTTCAGGGTGAATTTTTCGAACAGCTTCAAGGATCGCTTGAACCGCACCGTGGCCGAACCCAGCACCGGGTACCATTTGTTTTTGAAGATAATACCCAGGGTGCGGCTGCGGATCATCATGTCCAGCCGGCCCAGATCCATCAGGGTCAGGTAGCGGCCATTATTGACGTGCAGATTGATATCCAGATCATTGGGCCAGACCCGCATTTGAATACTGGAGGTTTCGAGCATATCCGACCGTCGCCCAAGCCATGCCCCGAGCGCCAGCTTCAGGGTCCTGAATAACGGATGCACGGGGCTACTCGAACTTGACCTGATGGGTGAATTTGGCCCCGTCGGAAATGGTGATTTGTTCAAACCCCAGCATTCGCGCCAGGTCGAAAAATGTCAGGCCATCGGCCATCGGCGTATCCTGAAAGACCGGTGTCGTCCGCGCCACGGCGGTTAACGACGCCAGATAGGCCCGCACCCTGTAAATCGTATTCAGGCGGCCATCGACCAGGGATACCAAAATCAGTTTTTCCGCCCGGTCTCCCTTGGCAAAAAAAACCGACGTGGCCGCATAGGGTCTGTTCAGGCGTTCCAGCGTGATGGCGGTGACAAAGGCAATGCGCCGGGACGCGTTGGCATCGGCCAGAACTTCGGCGCGGGCCTGGTAAACTTCGACCTGGCCATGGGGCGGGTAGTAATAAGTGGAATGGCGATCTGAACTCTTGGCCGCCGTCGAAAGGCCTAGAGCCATGATCAAAACCCCCAGACCGATCCACATTCTCGTTCTCATCCCTGTCATAATACTTCCAGACCTCCCTGCACGGTTCAATTTGCCTCGAATGATAGTCAACGATCAGGCCGATTGAAACCGAATTACGATGATCCCGCCTTCCAGGCCTTGATCCCTTTTTCCGCCGAGCGGCCCAGAACGTAGCCGCCGACGCCCAGTTTCAGCAAGGCCCACATATCGGGCGGAATGTCCGCCATGGGGGTGCCGAACAGGGGCACAACCAGATAATTGTTGGCGATGATGATCCCGAACAACAGCATCAACAAGGGCCGCCAGTTACGTTGCAGCCAACTTTCGCCGGTGGCTTCAGCGGTGATGATTTGAGCCGCCGCTTCCAGTTCGCGCATCTGGCCCGACAGCAACAGAGTCTGCATATCGGCCTTGATCCGGGCCGCCTGGTCCTGGTCTTCCACGGTCTTGTCGATCAGCCCGAACAGGCCGCCAAGCAGCGGCCCGATAAGTGCGTTGAGCATTTTGGTTTCTCCTGATTTATTGATATTGTGGGATGTTGCGCCGGAATTTTTTCACCGCCTCAACAGGGAACTCATCGAGCAAGGCGGTCAGGCGCAACCGGAAGGTCACGCATTGATCGGTCAACTTTTTGGTTATGAGCCCTGGGAAATTGAGGCTTTTATAAAATGGGCTGGTGGGCGGTCTGTCAATTTGTGACTTTTGGGATCACATGATATCTCCCAATTATTCAATGTCGTCGAATAATTGGCTGTGAAATTTTTCGGGATTTGCCAAAAAAGCCTTGGTTATTTTGTAGTGTTCAGTATCCGTGTATTGGACTGGCACTATTTCTTCGCGATCAAATTTCAAGACCGTCGCGCCGGGATAACTCATGATGATTGGCGAGTGGGTAGCTATTATAATTTGGGCGTTACCCGAAGCCTCCCAAATTTTCAGGAAGCGGAGGAAACTCATTTGGCGAGCAGGCGACAGCGCATTTTCCGGTTCATCCAGCAAGTACATGCACCGGTCCGAAGTCACAAATCGATCATTAAACACGGCAAAAAGAGATTCACCGTGACTTCTGTCATGGAGCCGTCGGTTATCATGAACATCTGGATTGCCCTCGTCATCGATATAGCGAGCGACATCGGCGAAAGTATCAGAGCGAAAGAAAAAACCTTTCGAGACTTTCGGCAACCAGGATGGACGCAACGATCCGGCCAGGTTTGAAACGGACTGGTCGGCGGTCACGTGGAGCTGGTGTTCGGAACTGCCTCCGCCCATATGAAATCCGCATAAACTGGCAAGGGCTTCGAGAACGGTTGACTTACCCGTCCCATTTTCACCAATGAAAAAGGTAACCGGAGTGGTGAAATTGAGTTGAAATTTCGTCTTATTCAGAAAATTAAAGATATTGAATGGAAAACGGTCCCATTCAACTTCATCGGAACGAAGAGACACGGACTTCAGAAAAGGAGGGGATAGTCGGTTCAAGCCCATTGTCGCTTTCAGTTGGTGTCGCCCGTCACAGTTAACAATTATTCCATATCACCAGAACCCCACGTGGGGGGCTCCCGATCCCGACCCGGTGGATACCCATACCTATAACACAAACCCCAACGAATTGAGGCCCTTTGAAAACATGCTCTATGCCATATACCGGGCAAGCGGCCGCATTTTTGAAGCTCCCGTCTATACCGATCATCGCAAAGGTCCTTGTCGCGATCACTAGTACCAACTTGTTCAATCGCCGTCAGAACAGATTTGGACCTGGCCATTGACACCGGAATTTCAGCAGATCGACGGATACCGGATGATCGCAAGAGGCTATGATTTAGTCGTTTGATCGTCGGCCCGTTTGGCTTCATGATACCGTCTTGATACAGACCTTGATCGGCTTGAAACTTTTTCAAGCCTTCAAACAGTTGTTGATCTGGATAGCGCGTAATTCCGACTTTGGTTGGCTTATAGTATCCCAGCCGATTGAGAACGATCTTTGTTCACAGAGTATCGTCGAACCTGACACGAACAGATGGCCCAAGAATTGACGAAATTTTCAAACGATGAAATATTCTGATATCTCCCGACTATTCAATATTGCCGTAAAAAAGATGATCGCCGATGGTGGCGCCGGGGGCTTTTCCCCGCGCCCAGGGCGGGTTGACGGAGCGGTGGTGGTAATGGGTGGCGCCATCAGTCGGATCGACAAGGGCACCGGTTACAGCCCGACGGGCGATGCGGATGCAGGATTGGAAATGGCGGTTGACCGTGGTCACTTTTTTGATTTTGGCGAAATTCGGTGCGCTTCGTGCAGCGGTGAGGGATCGCGAACGCTGCCTGCGTGAAGACCTGGTCATCGGATTTGGGCTACAGCGGCTCCGCGTCACAGTGGCCGACAGCCGAAACATCGTTGCCCCACCAGTAACCCTTGCGTTCGATGGCCCGGTTGACCCGGTTGATAACAACGGCGGCGACCGCTTCCTTGCCGCGCACGGACTGGCCACGGGCTTCGCCAAAAAGGGTGCGGGCCAGGATCACCGTGGCCGGGTCGGCGGGCAGCAGATTGCGTTTGGCAATCATTTCGAACCTCCTTCGCCAAAGCGGAAGCCATCGAGTTTTTCTTCGATGCGGATCAGATGACCGGTCAGGCAGCGCTCGACTTCTTTTAAGTAGGTAATCGAGGCATAAGACTTGGCCACGTCCAGCTTGAAACCGGCCAGGTGATCGCGCAGCCAGCGCAAACCGGCATCGGTGTCGTGACGGGCATCGGCAAGGTCCCGTTCCAGTTCGCGCCGATTGCGCCAGCCAAACCAGAACAGGCCGGCCAGGGCTGGCAGTTCGACCACGGTGATCCACCAGATAAGATTCAGGGACCAGGGTCCTTGTGAGGGGTCGTGCATGGAAAAACTCCTTTGTCAAAAAAAATGCACACAAAAAAACCCCCTTCCGGCATGGAAGGGGGCGCATGAAAGAGAGAGAGGGTGGTGTTTTTAGATCAGATTTTGAGGTCGGCCTTGCGGGTATACAGGGCCTGCCAGTTATCGCCCGATGTGACCATGCAGCTTATGCCTTCCGGGCGGGTCACCAAAATCGAGAAGCTGCCGGAACTGGCGGCGAAAATTTCGATCATGGCACCGTTAGAGGCCAGGCCGATGGAGACCGGCGTTTCCGCATAGCGCTCTTTCAACTGGGTGACAAAGGTCGAGCGCCGGCCACAAACGGGCCGCACGGTGGCTTGTCCCTGAGGGTCGATCTCCGCCGGGGTTTTGGCGGCAAGCTGGTCTTGAGCAGGTTGGCTTGGTGGTTGAGCCTGGGTCTGAGGCTCGTTCTGAACCTCGTTCTCGACTTCGGCGCGGGCTTCGAGGGTTGAGGCGCCAGCCAACAAAAGCAATGCGCCGATGGTAGACAATAGATAATGTTTCATGACACGCTCCTTTCTGGACGTACACTGTGACATCCCGGCAACAGGGTCAGAAGAAACATGTTAATCGTCTATTTCATATCTCCTGAGGCGAATACTTGCCTGGGATTTCCGATCTTGATGTCGACAGTATACCAATAATTTTTACAAAGATGTGACGGTGGTCACAGGTTTCACCGTTTTGTGAAGACTTGTGATCGGCAGTTTATTTTTCCGGAGTCACGGGGCAAAGTCGGAATGCACCTTGAATCCCCGGGAACCGGGCCTCCACGAGGCCCGCCGTGGGGTTTGGCCGTCCGCCGGGGGTCGCCGGGGCAGACGCACGGGTTCGGCCAGTAAACACCCGGAAACCGCGTCCAGTCCGTCATCCCGACAATTCGTCGCCGGTCGCCATTCCCGCATTTCGGCGATAAACGGGCTATCCCAGACACTGCGGTGAGCGTGCAACATGCCCGCCGCCAGCACCGCATCGAAGGCATCGACGATGCGCTGGTCCTTGGCCTGGGTTGAGGCCTTGCCAACCACTGCGGCGGCCAGCCCGGCGGCCTCGATTTCGCGCCTCAGCAGGCCCGGCAGCAAACCGCCGACACCATTGGTTTCGATGGTCACGGAGCCGAGATAATGATCGCCGACGAAACGGGCGGCCTTAGCGCACATTTGAATGGCTTCCGCCTGGGCGTCGATCAGCGCCGGGTCGTGGGTCAGATAGGCGACCCGGTGCAACCAGTAATCGCCGTGATCGTCCGTATAGACGACCGCGATGACACTGCCATCGCCCTTGCCCGGTGCGCCGTAGGATGGATCCCACCAGCACGATGCCGAGACCAGGCGCCGCCCGGCCAGCATCAGCACCGCCTCGCCGTTGCCTTCCCGGTATTGCAGTTCGGCGTCATACAGGCGCAGACGGTCCGGGTCCAACCGGCCGTCATTGATATCGACCGGTTGCAACATCATCTGGCTGGCGAACTTGTTGGGGCCGCTGCGCCGGCGCATGGCGGCGATGCGGGCCGGCGGGAAGCGTTGCGGCCAGCGGCTGTTTCCGGGTTTATCCAGCAACGGCAAGGCCAGCCGTTCGAATCCGGCCAGATAGCATTCCCCGCCATCGCCATAGATGGTGTCGAAGGTGTGCGGCGTGCCGACATAAAGCTGCATGCCGCCGGGGGTCAGCACGTAGTCTATTTCATCCAGCCGCTGGCGCAGTTCCTTGCCGACATACTCGATACTGCAGGTGTTGGGCACTTCCACATCGTCGCAAATGACCACATCGGCCCGCGATCCCGTGACGTTGGCCTCGACCCCCCGGGCCAGCATGGAGGGATCGCGCAATTCCGCCGACCGGTTAATGGTGAACTGATCCGCCGCCCACTGATCGGCACGACCGGGTTTCAGGTTTTCGGTCAGGGCATGGCGTTCGATGATACGTTTAACGTTACGCACCATTTTCCGCGCCAGGGCCAGGTCGGCGGCCAGGACCATGATCCGCAAATCGTTCTGCCGATAAAGAAGCCAGGCACAGAACAGGCCGACCAGGGTCGATTTTCCTGAATTGCGAAAGGCCATCAGCAGCAATTCCTGGCGCTGCCCGGCCCAGTTACGGCCCAGCCATTGGATCATGTCATGGTGCAGGTCGGGGGTTGCCAGGTTTTGCCGAACGTTCCAGATGTTGACGAAGTCCAGCAACGCGATTTCCCGGCAACCCTCATCGGCCACGGCGGCGATCCAGGACATTTTTTTGCCGCTGCGGTAACGAGGCCCGCCAGGCCGGGTTGGCCCGTTCCAGTTCGGCCAGCATGGCGTCGATCAGGATTTGGTTGTCGGCTTTTTCCTGGATGGCGGCTGGTTTGACGAGTCGTTTTTTCATAGCCTTAGCTCCATTGTTCAGAGACGCCATGCAGGCGTTGCTCTTTGTTGTTGAGGGTTTCCACCTTCCATTTGATCGACGTGCCGGTCTGGGCCGAAACATCAGCCGATCCAGTGAGGATTTGCTCGTTGCCTGACAAGGCGGCGGCCAGGCTCAAGGACGCCTGTGCCCAGGTCGTGCCACCGTCGATGGAGGCCCAGGCTTTCAGATCCGTATTGAGGGTGACGCTATCAACCGTTTCATGCCATAGAACGATAAAAGCATCGGTCGGTTGGGCCAATGCAGTCGTTGAATTGGACACCAGCGTCATGTCCAGGGAAGGCGTTTCGTAAAATTTCAATTCTGAAACAAATATATTATTAGCCGCACCATTCTGGGTGACTTTAATTCGATGATATCTATAGGCTGTTGATGCAGTAAATCCGCTTAATTTTGACGCAGACACAGAGTTTGCATCAGTGACAGTCCAATTACCGAGTTCCACAATTGATGAGGCAAAATTATCTGTAGAACCCTGTAAATAAAACGTCATAGTAGGGTCTATTCCGTTCACAAACCCAACATTTGATGTTGCGTAAATATGAACGCCAGTGACTATCTTGGTTACACTAGCCCCCCAATCCTTGCCAATATAGGCAACGGTACTCGCTGTACCTGTCCATGCAGAAACAGACGCATTCTCTGTGTCGATGCCATTGAATGCCGCAGCTAAACCACCGCTGGAA
>CBFDVE010000013.1:0-15198 GCA_965613205.1 uncultured Rhodospirillaceae bacterium | reverse complement strand
CGCAGTGAAATGGCAAGCGCCGGGGTGCCTGGCTGGTCGGGAGATGCCGATTATCAGCCCTGGCGCACGGGCGATATCCTGCATTCCGTCGCCGATACTTCGGCGGCGCAAACCCAACTGGGATTTAGCCCAGCGGTCGATCTGCGCCAGGGTATCAAACGCCTTTTGGCCGATACCCTTGAACCTATCTCAAAAGTTGCCAAGTAACCTGTATTCGGCACTTTTGGTGCCGCTTATCCGGAGAATTTAAGCGAATGGCACAGTATCAAGAACGCCACGCCCTGCGGCGTAAATGGAATGTGATTGCCGAAGTCTTGCGGCGCGGCCTGGATTTCAAATTTATATGGTATCGCTTTCGCTGGAATTGGGTGGCTGATCATGATCTGGTTCTCGATGCGCCTCTTAATCTGGATATCGAACTAACCGAAGCGTGCAACCTTGCCTGTGTTATGTGTGTGCATGGTACCACCGGCGTCCCGATCACCGGTCGACTCGACGTAAAACTCGGCCGGAAGCTGCTCGATCAGGCCGCCGAAATGGGTGTTTGCTCGGTCAAGTTCAACTGGCGTGGAGAACCGGCTTTGCACACGGGACTCGAGAGCCTAGTGGCCTACGCAAAGAAGGTCGGCATCATGGAGGTCCAGATCAATACCAACGGGATCCCGTATACCGAAAAACGGATCGAGAAATTGATCGATGCCGGTATTGACCGAATCATTGTCTCGATAGATGGTGCCAGCAAAAAATCATACGAGGCAATCCGGGTTGGCAGCGACTGGAACCGTTTGATCAAGAACGTCAAGCTAATTCATGAAATTCGCACATCAAAGGGCCAGGCCAAACCATTTATTCGTATCCAAATGGTTCACATGAAGGAAAACGCCCACGAAGTTGAACAATTTGTCGATATGTGGAAAGACATTGCTGACGACATTTCGATCAAGGATGTTTCGAACCGCGGTCAAGGTTCCGGGCTTTTTGCCGGGAACCAGATCGCCACGGGCCGACGCCGCTGCAATCAGCCGTGGCAGCGCATGGTGGTGGCCCGCGACGGCAAGGTCTTCCCCTGTTGTTCCGACTGGGATCGCTCCTATGAAATCGGCGATGCCAGGGAAACCTCGTTGACAGACATATGGCACGGCAGAAAAATGGAAGACCTGCGCGACATCAACCGCCAAGCCCGCCTTGATGAAGAAGACCTCTGTCGAAATTGTATTGTCGAGACCTCCTATGAATGGCGCAAAATGACCGCCGACGAGTTGGCCGCCCATGAGCACGATAAAGCGGCAGGGGTTTCCGATGAGGGCCGTTTCATTCGTGCCGATAAAATTAACGCCATTGGCAAAGTTCAATGAGCCTGTTGCAAAAACTGTCTGAGCTGGGCAGGGATTTATTCCATTGGGGAAAGACGCCCCGCGCCCGGGTGTTCATTTTCTATTCTGCAAATTCGGACATGATCATTGAACACATTCTTAAAGATACCGATTACTGCATCCTGGATGTGCGAACGCGACCGCACCCCATTGATGCCCGTGTCGCATTTGGCCTGGTGGTTCATCTGATCGCTCGCGGGGTGCGGCATTTGTCCCGCCACGGGCCATCGGGCATTATCCGAAGCGTGCTTGGCGATCTTGAAGAACATTATTATTTTGTGTTGATCAAAGTTGCCAAACCCCGTGTCGCAATTACCTTTATGGACAATTCTGTATTGTTTAATTCGCTGGCTTTAAGGTGTCTGAAAACCAAATTTATCGCCCTGCAAAATGGTATGCGTAATACCGTATCGGCCGGGGAAATGGCGGAAGGGCTGATGCGCAGGAACGCCGAGGCAACCATTGTCGCCGGCTATTTTCTCGGCCAACAATCGATCGACTTGATGACCGAGGCCGGAATTCGGGTAGTTGATCCAAAAATTATTGGTTCTCTGAAAACAGGCATATATCAGCAGCAGCGCAGCACCCGCCCAACCGACCACGATATTTGCCTGGTATCTCACTGGAAAAAACAGTTTTACATCGAGTCCAGCGACCCGGAATGGATTCGTTACAACGAAAATCACAGTTCCGCGATTGTTCGCCTAAACGAGTTCCTGAAATGCTATATGGATGAGACCGGTGCGACCATGTGTATCGCCATGCGCTATTCCAATGTTCAGAACGAAGAAGCAGACTTCTACAATGAGGTCTTTGGCAAATCGGTGACTTTGCTTGATCAGGATAGTTCTTCCCTCGCAAGTTACGGTGCGCTGGAACATGGCGATGTTTGTATCGGCATGTATTCCACACTGGTTTACGAGGCAATGGCGCTGGGCCACAAGGCGCTGATCACCAACCTCGTCCCCGGACCCATTCTTGATCCACCGAGTCATGGATTGTGGTCTCTGGAAAATCCGACTTATGAAGATTTTCGCCACCGGCTTGATGAAATTCGCGCCATGGATGCTAGCGAATATGCCCGGAAAACAGGTGAATTTATTGACTACGTAATCGCCAATGACCCCGCCAATCCACCCCATCTTGTCGTCCGCGAAGAGGTGTTGTCGTTGTTGTCGGACAGGGGTTTTCGACCCGGCTCCGATGGCGTGGATTCCCGACAGACCAGACTGACAACCATAAAATCATGAACCATGTACACTCAGATCTGATCGAAAATGTGCCGAGTCCGTTGACTGTATGGCTGTGCGACCCGACCTATACCCAACAGGCCATATCGTGCGATTTAATCCCCCAGGCCGTTGGGGGAATTGCCACGTTCACGGAAACCCGGGTCGATCTGGCAAATTTAATCAGGGTTTTCAAATACCCGGAAAAGCTTGCCCAGGCCCTGTCTGAAGACGGCATTCCAGATGTTATTGGATTTAGCAATTACATCTGGAACGCGTCGCTGTCATATGCCATCGCCGAAAGAATTAAGGAAGTCGCGCCCGACACCATCACTATTTTTGGCGGCCCCAATTTTCCCATCGTCGATGCCGAAGCCGAAGCCTACTTAAGAGCCCGCCCGGCGATCGATTTTTACGTCGTCAAGGAAGGAGAGTTGGCGTTTTCGCGCTTGATCGAGAAATTGACGGAACCCGGTATGTGCGCTGATTCTATTCATGGCACAATTCCATCCGTCCATTCAATTGACAAAGAAAACGTTTATCATAATCCCGATACGATAGAGCGTCTGCGCGACCTGGCCGTTATCCCTTCTCCCTATTCCACCGGTCGCATGGACGAATTTTTCGATGGTAAACTTGCGCCGATTATTCAGACCAATCGTGGCTGCCCGTTCAGTTGCACGTTTTGTACCGATGGCATGTCCTACTACAACAAAATATACAAAAATTCGGCGGAAAAAATTGCCGGTGAAATCGAATACATTGGCAGCATGATGGCTGAAAGTTGCGCCAAGGGTGGTCGCAATGACCTGTTCATCGCGGACAGTAATTTCGGTATGTATAAAGAAGACATCTCGACCTGCGAACAAATCGCCAATACCCAGCGAAAATACGACTGGCCTGAATACATCAATGTGGCAACAGGCAAGAACCAGAAAAAACGGGTGCTTGAAGCGGCCCGCCTGATCAATGGCGCCTTACGCCTGTCGGGCTCTATCCAGTCCCTGGACACCGAGGTATTGGAAAATATAAAACGCAGCAATATTGCCCCGGAAGAATTGATGAGCGTGGCGCTGGAAGCGGCCGACGTGGGGGCCAATTCCTACTGCGAGACCATACTGGCCCTGCCCGGAGATTCCAGAGAAAAACATATGAAAACCCTTGAGTTGGCCATTTCAGCCGGGTTTATTCAGGTTTCCACTTTTCAGCTTATGCTGCTGCCGGGCAGCGAGATGTGTACCGAAGAGACCCGCAAAAAATTCGCCATGGACACCCGGTTCCGGGTTTTTCCCCGTTGCTTTGGTTACTATGACATCTTGGGCCAGCGCATTGTCGCAGCCGAAATAGAAGAAGTATGCGTCGGCTCATCGACCCTGCCTTTTGAAGAATACCTGCAATGCAGGGTCACCCATTTGATGATTGCCATATTTCACAACGATGGAATATTCGGCACAATTCTCAAATTTATCCGGCAGAATGATCTGTCTGTCTTCCGCTGGCTGGAATTGTTGAGCAACAATACGACGGTCGTAAATTTCGAGAAACTAAAGGCCCGGTTCATGGAAATGACCGAGCAAGAATTGTGGGATGACGAACGGGCGCTGCATTCCTTCATTCGGGAAGACGGAAATATTGATCGCTATATCGATGGTGATATTGGCTTCAATCTGCTGTTCACGTTCAAGTCCCGGGCGATAACCGAATGCGCCGAGGAATTGTCCGTTCTGGTGCGGGATTGCACTCTGGAATTGTTGCGCGAAACCGGGCAGATCAGCGATATCGACCAGGCCTTTGTCGAACAGGCGGTGCAGTATCACAATTGCCGCATGAGCAATTTGTTCCACAACCATGATCGGCAACCGGAAGCCAACCTGCATTTCGATTTCAAGGCTTTTGAAGAAGCCATCGAGTTGCAGCCAATGGCGGAATATCGCTTTGATACTCCGCGATCATTTAAATTTGTTCTTTTGAAAGAGCAACGGGAACTGGTGGCGCGGTATCTGGATATATTTGGCGATACCAAATATGGCATCGGACGCATGATTACAAAAATTCATCTGGAACGACTGCTTCGAAAGCCTGAATGGGTTGTCTGAACAAATTGCCCGCGAATAACCCGCCGAATATTGTCGGTGAGCACGACAATCGAAATACCCCGCACACCGGAACCCTGACCCTTCTGATCAAGTATTACCAACGAGCGTTTTCAATGAACAATCCGTTTTCCGCCCCCTATATCATTGCCGAAATTGCGTCGTCCCACGATGGCGACCCTTCTCTTGCGGGTGACATACTCGACCATTGTATCGAGACCGGGGCGAATGCGGTCAAGTTTCAGATTTTCCGTCGTGACCACCTTATGTCACCTCATCATCCCGGGTTCGACAATTTTGGCGAAATCGAGATCGCCTGGCCGGATTGGCACCCCTTGTTGCGGCGCGCCGCAGAAAGCCCCCTGGATTTGATTGTCGAGGCTTTCGACGAACAAAGCCTGCAATTGGTCGAGACCCTGGGCTGTGTCAGCGCTTACAAACTGCCCACATCAGACATCGCCAACCCGCCGTTCATGGCCGCCGTTATTGCAACCGCCAAGCCGTTTATGATTGGTGTCGGCGGGGCCACAAACGCCGAGATCGAAGCCGCCGTCGAACAAGTTCACAGGGCCAAAAGACAGGCTGTTTTGCTGCACGGTTTCCAGAGCTATCCAACCCAGTTGCCCGACACCAATCTGGCCCGGCTTAAATACCTGTCCGGCTTTGGCCTGCCCGTTGGCTACGCCGACCACATCGATGCCGAAGACCGGGACCTGGCCCGTCTGGTGCCCGCCATGGCCCTTGGTGCCGGGGCCACGGTGATCGAAAAACACATCACCGACGACCGCTCGCGCAAGGGTCGGGATCATTATTCGGCCTTGAATCCAGATGAGTTCAAATCGTTCGTATCCTTAATTCGCCAATTGTTTGTGGCCATAGGTAATGAGAGCCCGGATTTGACCGAACCTGAATTGCGTTATCGCCATAATATGAAACGTCAGGCCGTGGCGGGCCGTTCAATCGAGGCCGGAACCCGGATTGATTATGACCATGTCGACTTCAAGCGCACGGACGAAGCCGGCATCGGCTATCGGGACTTTGCCAATGTTGTCGGCCAGCGCCTGAAATCCGACAAACAATCCAATGACCCCATACGGGTGGAAGACCTGTCAAATGAGTAAAACCAAATCGGTTATTATTACGGTTGCCGTGCGCCTGAAATCGGCCCGCTTGCCCCGCAAGGCTGTTCTCGACCTGGGCGGCAAGTCCTTGATCGAACGCCTTACCGAACGGGTGGCCCAGGCGACCATCCCCGAAGCTATTTATTGGTGCACATCGACCCATCAAGACGATGATCCGCTCGAACAGTTGGTGGACAACACGGATGCCTGGATTTACAGAGGCGATGAACTTGATGTGATGTCACGATTCATTGAAATTGGATGGGCCTGCAACGCCAGGACCGTGGTTCGTGTTACCGGGGACAATCCGCTTACCGATCCGGAAATGATGGACCACATGCTAACTCTTCATGCCAAAAATAATGCGGAGTACACTTTTACCGACGATTTGCCCCATGGGACCCGGTGCGAAATTATTGAAATGGCGGCGCTGGAAAAAGCGCAGGGCCTGGTTGAAGACCCGGATTCCAGCGAATATATGACCCTTATGTTACGCCGCCCGGATGTCTTTGACGTGCTGGAGGTCAAGGCCCCGTATCCGGAAATACACCGCCCGGATCTTAGGCTTACTGTCGACTATCAGGAAGATGCCGACGTGATTACGGCAATTTATGAAGCCTTCAATGGGTCACCCCCACCGCTGAAAGACATCATTTCATGGATCGACCGGAATCCGCATATTGTTGAAATGAACAAGGATGTGCAGCAGAAAGAACCGGACGGTCATATCAACACCCAGTTGACTGGCGATGCGTAGGAAGTCCGGGTGAGCAATTTGTCTAGAATGCCTGAATGGCCGAAAGTCAGCATCGTAATAACGGCGCACAATTATGCAAAATATTTGCCAAAGGCAATTGACAGTGCACTGAGCCAGACCTACGAAAATTTCGAGATCATTGTTATCGACGATGGCAGCACCGATAACACGGCCGAGATTCTTGCCAGTTATTCTCACGAAACACGCCTTCATGTTATTACCACCAAGGGAATTGGTCTGGCCGCAGCGGCCAACAAATGTATCGTGGCGGCAAGTGGAGAATTGATTATCCGGCTGGATGCAGATGATTGGTTTGACGAAAATATTTTAATGGTGGAAACGAACTATCTTCGTCGTCACCCTAATGTCGGTATGGTGTATTGCGATTACCATACGGTCGATACTCACGGCAGCCTTATCCAGACAATACGCCGGGTCCGCATCAATGAAGAGGTCGATTTGCTTGATCGTCCGTGCCTGGCGGCGGGTGCCATGTACAGAAAAAGCTGCTGGCAAAAGATTGGCGGATACAACGAGCAACTCCGCTACCAGGAAGATTATGATTTCTGGGTCAACTTTATTGAACGGTTTGATGTCCGAAACCTGTCGCTGCCTTTGATGTACTATCGCCAACATAGCAACAGCATGTCGACGAACTGGGATGCAATGATGCTGGAAAGGCGGGAGATCAAACACAATTTTGTCGCCAAAAACAGGAAGGGAAACGACAAGTCTGTCCTTGTCATGATCCCGGCACGCTCGATTCCACTGGCAAACACTCCGCTGCCTTTGCTTGAACTTAACGGCCAAACATTGCTTGAAAGAGCCGTCGAAAGTTCAATGAAAACAGATCAGGTTGATCGCGTAATTGTTTTTACAGAAGATCACCGAATTGCCAAACATGCGGAGGAAGTGGGTGCTGAAGTACCATTTCTTCGCTCTAAGGCCGCAGCCAGTCCGGGTGTTCCACTGGAAACCGCGCTCGAGGAATTCATCGAACGGCTCAGAAAAGATCAAGGGTACCAGCCTGACATTATTGCCATTTGTCATCCTCATTCGCCATTTATTGACAACTCTCATATCGCCGAAGCGATTGACAGTTTGTTGCTGTACAAGACCGATTCCGTGATCGCGGTGGTCGAAGATTTGACCTACCATTGGATGGTTTCCCGAAACGGACTTTCCCCTGTTGGATATCAGCAGCGTATTGTTCGCGAGGACAAGGATATTGTATTCAAGGAATCTGGTTCGATCTATGTCGTTGACAGGAAAAGCCAGATGCAATCCGGGTCTTTCCTGGGCGAACGCATAGGTCACATCGAACTGTCGCCAAGAGAATCCTTCCGTATCGACGGAGAGTGGGAATATGAGGTGGCGAAATTGATGGTTCGCGCGGACAAAAATTAAACCATAGGAGTCATTTAGAATGAAAATCGGCGACAACAATCTCGATACCGATGTCTATATCATCGCCGAAGCCGGGGGTTGCCATACAGGTGACCCCGATACCGTCTATCAGTTGGTCGAGGCGGCGGCGGCAACCGGTGCCAATGCCGTTAAATTTCAAAGTTATATCGCCGAACGTCTGGTCCACCCGGATGCTATCCCCCTGCCGATTATCGGCAAGACATATCGTACTCAGCAGGACTGGTTCAGGCGGTTGGAGCTGGATCGCAGCGTCTATGAAAAAATTATCGAGTTGTGCAAGAATCTTGGCATCGACTTTTTAACCACACCCTTCGACCCGGAAACCCTGGATTATTTCGCCCCCCATATGGATGCCATCAAAGTCGCCTCGGGGGATTTGACCTACTGCCAGTTGATCGATGCCGCCGTGGCAACCGGCAAGCCGGTTATATTATCAACTGGCCTAGCCTCTATTGAGGAAATTAAAGTTGCGGCGCAACGAATTCCCGAAAGCCAGCTTATCCTTCTCCATTGCGTATCGGTATATCCGACGCCTGCGGAGTTGGTAAATCTGACTGCCATAAAGACTCTGCAAAAAGAATTCCCAGATACCCCGATTGGTTTTTCCGATCATTCCATTGGTGCCGAGGCCTGTATCGCCGCCGTTGCCCTGGGTGCCAGGGTCATCGAAAAACATTTCACGTTGGATAGTACCCAGCGTCCCGGGGATCACATCCTGTCACTGGAACCAGATCAAATGAAGTCCATGGTCAGCCAGATCAGGGCGGTCAACAAAATGGCCGGTGATGGTAACTGCCAGGCCGGCGATGCGGAACTGCAAATGCGCGAACAAATGCAGCGGGGCGTTTACTACGCCAGTGACCTGGCCGCCGGTCATGTTCTCAAGCCGGAAGATTTCATGATCGTCCGGCCCCGAAGTGATCTGCAACCGGTCGATGTGGAAAGTCTGATCGGCAAGTCTTTGCAGGGCCCGGTAACGGTCGCCGCCGCTGTCTCCTTCAAAGATGCTGAATGACGGATAATACCGGCAATGGAATACGCTTCGAGCGTTTGAAATGGGCCTTGTGGCAAGCCAAGCGCCGGGGCTATTTACGCCGCCTTGTCGCTACATGGGCGAAATGGCAGATCGGCAAAAACGGCGGCGGAATGATTCCGGTCGAACCTGATATCCTAACGGCCGATTTGCTTCGTGGCCGGGGCCACACCCCCAAACGCAGCCTGGATGATTACACAAAAGAGCTACGCCGGAACGATTTACTGCGGCCCCACTACGAAGCCATGGCGGTTGAACATGATCTGCCGAAGTTTGCCAATTGGGACGCTTTTATCGATTTCATCCCCGGCCAGATTGCCCTGTTTTACGCGACCATTCGCGAAACCGAACCCCAGGTGGTGCTGGAAACCGGCACGGCGACCGGGTCTATGTCGGCCATTATGCTGGCCGCCCTGAAAGAAAACGGCACGGGCAAGTTGATTTCCATCGATCTGCCCCCCGTCGATGGCGAGCTGACCATGGCATCGACCGTTGACGAATCCCAGATCGGATTTTTTATTCCGCAGAGTTACCGGGATATCTGGGATTACCGAAAGGGCGACGCCAAGGCCCTGTTGGCGGCAACCCTGCTGGAAACCAAGGTCGATATTTTTGTTCACGACAGCCTGCACACCCGCACCCACATGGTTTTTGAATATGCCGTGGCGCGGGCATTGATGAAGCCCGATACCCTGATCCTGTCCGACGATATCTTGTGGAACAACAGCTTCAACGATTTCCTGGTGACCAACCAATTGACCGGCTTCGTGCCTTTTGGCAACCCCAACATCGGCGGTTTTTGTAATCGCTTCGATGCGTTCGAGCTGGGTGTCGGCACCGATATCGTTACCCGGTAACATAAAAAATATGACTTTCTCCATAAACAACACTCAGATTGGTCCCGGCCAACCGGCTTATATCATCGCCGAAGGCTGCGATAACCATTTGGGCGATCTGGACGTGGCCAGGGAAATGGTCATCCAGGCCAAGCGGGCCGGTGCAGATGCGATCAAATTTCAGCACCATCTGGCCGATCAGGAAATGCTGCCGGGCGGTCCCACGTCGGATAATTTTGGTGAACCGCTTTATGATTTCCTGCTCAAATATGCCTTGACGCTGGACCAGCATGTGGCCCTGAAACAATTCTGCGACCACACCGGCATCACTTATTTATGCACCCCGTTCAGTTGGGCCGCCGCCCTTGAACTAGACGGCGCCATCGACATGCCGGGCTACAAAATTGGCTCCGGGGAAATGACCGACATTCCGAGCCTGAAGCGCATCGCCGGGTTGGGCAAGCCGATGATAATTTCGACGGGCATGTCCACCTATGATGAGATCGAGCGCACCTACCAGGCCCTGACCGGCTCCGGTACGCCGCTGGCCTTGCTCAATTGCGTCAGCGAATATCCGCCCCATTATAAAGATTTGAACATCGATGTTTTAAGCGAAATGATCAGCCGTTACCCCCAGGCGATCATCGGCCATTCGGACCACACGCCTGATCTGTATACCTGTTTTGCCGCCGTTACGTTGGGCGCGGCGTTGATCGAAAAGCACGTCATTCTGGACAAGGCGCAAAAAGGGCCGGACCAGTCCGTATCCATCGATTTCGACGACCTGGCCGAACTGGTCGATGGCATTCGCAAAATCGAGGCATCGCGCGGCACCGACCGGTCGGTCCATGACCGCGAACAAGCCATCCGCACCTGGGCCTTTCGCAGCCTGGTATCCACGCAGGACATCTCCGCCGGGACAAGGATCACCCAGGACATGGTCTGGTCGAAACGCCCCGGCACGGGAATTCCATCGCACCGCATGGACGAGGTTATCGGCCGCACGGCGGGTCGTGACATCACGGCCAACGCGCTTCTGGCCTGGCAAGACTTCACATGAAACTTCTTTTCCTGAACGGGTCGCGCGGCGAATGGGGCTATATCCGACCGATCATCAAACTTTGCCAAAAACGCGGCATAGACTATTCGATCTGCGCCACCAACATGCTGTTGTTGCCCGGCTATGGCAATCTGGCCAAGGAAATTCAGGCCGATGGGTTCAGGGTCGATGATGAAATCTACATGGCGCTGGAAGGCGATAACCATGTTTCCATGACCAAATCCCTGGCCGTCTTCATGGGCTCGTTCGTCGATGTGATCAATCGCATCAAGCCGACCTGGATCGTGCTGGCCGGGGACCGGGGCGAACAGACCATGGCGGCCCTGGCCGGGGCCTATATGTACACACCCGTTTGCCACATTCAGGCCGGTGAGCGCTCGGGAAATATCGACGGTGTGGCCCGCCACGCCATCGGCAAATTCGCCCACTTGCATCTGGCCGCCAATGAAGACGCGGCGGAGCGATTGATTAAACTGGGCGAACAGCCGTTCCGGGTTCATATGGTCGGCGCCCCCCAACTGGACGAGCTTGTGACCGCCGATTATGCCTCGGCTGATGATCTCGCGGCAAAATACGGTGTGGCCATGGACAAGCCGTATTTTCTGGTTGTCCAGCACCCGGTAACCGAGGAAATGGACAAAATCCCCGAACAGGTATCGGCGATGCTGAACGGCCTGGCGCAGTTCGATCACCCAAAAATCTGGATTCTGCCCAATAACGATGCCGGTGGCGCCATGTTGCGAAAAGAACTGTTGCAACAACGGGACGGCTCAATCGCCATCTTCGATAACCTGACCCGCCGGGATTACCTGGGCTTCATGCGCCACTGTGCCGCCGTAATCGGCAATTCCAGTTCCGGCTTGCTGGAGGCCCCGACGTTCAAGATCGGGGCAGTCAACATCGGGCGGCGGCAAGCCGACCGGACGGCGGGCAGCAACGTGATCGATGCCAGAGATGAGGCTAAATCCATCGCCGCTGCCATCGGTGAGGTTCTGTCCCCCGCCTTTCAGGATAAACTTCAGGACTGCGTCAATCCCTATGGCGATGGAAAATCATCGGATCGCATTCTCAACGTGCTTGAAAACACACCCATCGATGAAAGCCTGCTGATCAAGCGCCTGACTTATTGATCGAAAGGAGAAACAGAACCATGAGCCAACAACGGGATCTTTCTGACTATGTGCTCGATTTGAGCAGCACGTTGCTCGACGCCGCCCAGACCATTGAGCAAAACCACAGCCGTTGCGCCATCGTCGTCACCGGTGAAAAAGTGGTTGGCATCATTACCGAAGGAGATTTGCTGCGCGGCCTGCTGCAAGGTTCGACCATCTATGCCGATATCAAAAATTTCGTTCGCCATGATTTCAAGTTTTTGAAAAACCGTGACGAAGCCGAGGCCCTTGATTTGTTCAAGACCCATGGATTTACCCTGGTGCCGGTGCTGGATGAAGACTTTCGCCTGATCGACGTGATCCCTATTTCCGACATTCTGGAAAAAGTCCGGCTCGCCTGACCGATGCCAGAAATCGTCATCGTCGTTCCGGCTCGCGGCGGCTCGAAAAGAGTGCCGCGCAAAAATATAGCGCCCCTTGGCGGCAAGCCGTTGTTGCACTGGACACTCGCACGCGCCGCCGAAGGATTGCCCCTGGCCACCCTGATCGTATCGACCGAAGATGATGAAATATCTCACGTTGCCGAACAGGCCGGAGCCCGCGTGATCAAACGACCGATCGAAATTTGCGGCGACGGGGCGAGCACCGAAAGCGCCTTGTTGCACGTTCTGGATCAACCCGGCCTTGATCCGGATTGGGTCATGTGTCTGCCGCCATCGTCACCCTTTCGCAGTGCCGCCACCATTGCAAGGGTGGCTGGGATGGCCGGACAAGATGGCTCTGTCGATTGCTATTTCACGGTGACCGAATCCCGTGGCGATTTTTGGCGGCCGGGGCCGACGGGAAACTGGGTTCGCATGGAACCCCAAGCTTCCCGCCGTCAGCAGGACCGGCAACCCTTGGTTGAAGAAAACAGCGCCATCTACCTGACCCGCGTCAGTGCCTTGCGCGCAACGAAATTTATCATGGGCAACCACGCCGTTGGCGTGCCCATCGATCCCCGCGAAGCCACCGATATCAACACGTCCGAAGATTTGGATATGGCCGAAGCGTTGCTCAACGCCGGACTGGTCGAGGCCCTTTGAGATGCCGCCAGAGGCTACCGAAAAACAGGTCCCCATCATCATTCAGGCCCGAATGACTTCTTCCAGGGTTCCCGGCAAGGTGCTACGAAAAATTGGCGGCGAGCCGCTACTGGCCCTGCTGCTGCAACGGCTGGAGAAATCGCAAACAGGCTTTGCCGTGGTCGCCACATCGGTAGAGACAAGCGATGATCCGATCGCCGATTTTTGCCGGTCTTCGGGTGTTGATGTTGTTCGCGGACCGCTCGACGATGTCGCCATGCGGTTTTGCCGGGCAATAGATAAACTGCAAAGTGACTGTTTTGTCCGGGTCTGCGCCGACAGCCCTTTTCTCGACCCGGCCCTGATTGACCAGGCGGTCGGTATTTACCAACAAACCGATGCCGACCTGGTCACCAATGTCGAGACCCGAACCTTTCCGGTCGGCCAGTCGGTCGAGGTGATCAGCAGCGCCACGTATCTGGCCGCCTATCAATCATTTCACACTGCCGACCATTTTGAACACGTAACGGCCTATTTTTACGAACACCCCGACAATTTCAAAATTCAGTCTTTCCAGTCGGACGGACACTACAACGACTGCCACATGGCCATAGATACGGAAACCAATTTGCAAACGCTGGATAATCTTGTGGCGACTTTGGACCGGCCTCTTGATTCTTACGGGTGGAAAGAATTAATGACCCGGCTGGATGCCGCCGAGGCATGAGCACCTTGAATGTTGGTATTGTCGGTCTTGGCGTCGGTGAAGCCCATATCGCCGGTTGGGAAACCCGGCCCAATGTCCGGGTCACTGACCTGTGCGATATAAGTGCCGAAAAACTCGCCGAGGTGGGCTGGCGTCATCCGGGCAAAACGACGACCCTTGACCCGGATGAGATTTTGAAAAATCCGCATATCCATGCCGTTTCCATCGCCAGTTACGATGATGCCCATCACGCACAAATCATCACCGCCCTGAAACACGGCAAG
Organism: uncultured Rhodospirillaceae bacterium; assembly: GCA_965613205.1. Taxonomy (GTDB): domain Bacteria; phylum Pseudomonadota; class Alphaproteobacteria; order Rhodospirillales; family JABHCV01; genus CAZZKE01. The sequence continues at coordinate 1,102 of CBFDVE010000013.1, read as the reverse complement.
CATGTGTTCGCCGAAAAACCGTTGTGCCTGCATGATTGGCAATGGCAGGAAATACGGGATGCCCTGGCGGACAACCCCCAATGCCATTTGTCATCGAACCTGATTTTGCGCCAAAGCCCCCGGTTCCGGGAACTGCGCCAGGACCGGTTGAATGGCAAGTATGGCGACATTTATATGCTGGAAGGCGATTACAACTACGGCCGAATTCACAAAATCATTGATGGCTGGCGGGGCAAAATAGCCAATTATTCAATTGTTCACGGCGGCGCCATTCACCTGATTGATTTGATGCAATGGCTGACGGGCAAGAAAATCCGGCAAGTGGCGGCGTTCGGCACCGATCTGGCCATTCGCGACCACGGACTGGATATCGATGATACGGTCGTCGCCCTGTTGAAATTCGATGATGGCCTGATCGGCAAGGTCAGCAGCAATTTCTCGTGCGTTTATCCCCATTTTCATAAACTTACTGTTTATGGCACCAAGGCGACGTTCGAAAACGGGATCGATAGCGCCGCTATATATCAAAGCCGCGATCCCGGTGTTGCCCCGAAAGAAATCAACACAGCCTACCCCGGCATTCAAAAAGGCGACCTGATCCCCAGTTTTGTCGATGGTATTTTAAAAAAAGGAACGCCCATCGTGTCGGCCGAAGATACCTTGTCGTGTATGGCCGCCTGCCTGGCAATCGAGCGGTCCCTGAAAAGTGGCCAATTCGAAACCGTAACATCGCTTTCATCAGAATGAATTTTTAGAGGAGATAATTCGTGGATATTGCTTTTGGCAAGCCAATGATTGGCGCAGAGGAAAAGCAAGCCGTTGCCGACGTTCTGGATGGCCCGATTCTGGTTCATGGCCCGCGCTCGAAACAGTTTGAAGATGATTTTGCCGCTTTCACCGGTGCCCCCCATGCCGTTTCCGTGGCCAACTGCACGGCCGGATTACACCTGATCTACTTTCATCTGGGCCTTGGTCCGGGAGATGAAGTGATTGTCCCGGCGCAAACCCATGCGGCCACGGCACACGCGGTTTCCCTGACCGGTGCGACGCCCGTATTTGTCGATGCGGAACTGACCACCGGCAACATGGACCCCAACCTGAT
>CBFDVE010000012.1:0-16038 GCA_965613205.1 uncultured Rhodospirillaceae bacterium | reverse complement strand
CTGGGTCCACGTGGACGCCCTCGAGCAGGGGCTCGCACGCCTGCGCAGCGCACTGGACGCTTGGTTCGAGGAGCACCCGCACCGCGAGGTCGTCGACGTCCGCGAGCTGCGCGCGGGGCTCGAGCTGGACGCCGCCCGAGGTGTTGCCGAAGAGGCGTCGGACGCAACTGACGGCGCGGTGTGCGCGGCGGCCAACGACAATGCGCCGGGCCAGGTGGTGGTCGCCAGCGAAGTCCTGGCCGTCGATCGGCTGTTTGATTAAAAAAGGCACTGGTTCGGGAGGATCTGGATGGGTCTGCGGGCCAAACTGTTCATCACTTTTCTGGCGATCATCCTCGGCTTGCTGGGCTTTACGACTTATTATTCCCACACCCGGACCCTGACTTTTGAAACCGACCGGACGCTGAAGGAACTGCGCAATACGGAAGCCCGTTTTCGGGACCGGTTTGAAGAAGAGCGGGCCTTTACCGAAAAACTGGTGTCGACCATAACTTCAGATCAGAAGTACCGGTCCTTCCTACAGCAAATCCGCGACAATTTTTTCATTTTCGCCCAGGAAATCAAAAACGATACCGGTGTTTCGTTCGTTTTCATCACCGACGAGGAAATGACCATTCGTGGCGTCTCCACACCGCCGGGCGACTATAACCTGGATAAACTTGTCGCCGCAGCGCAAGCCATTGTCGATACCGAACATGTTAGTGCGCTTCTCGAACAAGTGCTGGAAACCGGCCAGCCCATATCCAGGATCATCGCTTACGACCGGAAACTGATCAACAGCGTCAACGTGCCGCTCAAGGAATCCCTCACCGATGATTACGCCCTCGGCGTGGTCAGCGCCGGTATTGACATCAGCAATGACTGGGTCAAAGCCCATCTGGGCGGGGCGGCTGACGGGGCCGAAGTTATCTTTTATGTAGAAGACCAGGTGGTCGCCACCAATGTTGATCCTGAAAAGGCCCGCGCCATCCTGGCCGCCATCGAGCCGCCGGATCGCCCGTCACAGGATTCCTACATCCAGCACGGGCAATACCATGTCGCCGTGCACGATCATTTTGATGGTTCAGGAATTCAGGCCGGCTATATTTTCGCCGCCAGCCTGGATGCCGCCATGTTGCCGTTCATTGATTTGCAATGGAAGATCATCTGGATCGGCCTGGTCGCTCTGGCTCTCGGCTTGCTGATTGTGGTGCTGCTGACCAACCGGATTATTTTTCCCGTGCGGGCCCTGGTCCGGGGCACCGGCGAAGTGATCTCGGGCAATTACGAGTTTGAGGTCGATAACGACTCTGCCGACGAAATCGGCCAGCTTGGCCGGGCCTTCAACCAGATGGTCATTGGCCTCAAGGAAAAAGAGCAAATCAGGAATCTGTTCGGCAAATACGTCCACCCGACCATCGTCGCCGATATCATGGACAATCCGGAACATCTGAAACTGGGCGGCGAGCGCCGGACCAAGACGTTGCTGTTTTCAGATATCGCCGGTTTCACCTCCATTTCAGAAGGCATGGACCCGCAACAACTGGTCAGTTTCCTGAATGAATACCTGGGCGCCATGAGCAACGAAATCGCCTCGGCCGATGGTATTCTCGATAAATACCTGGGCGATGGCATCATGGCGTTCTGGGGGCCGCCCTTCGTTACCGAGCAGTTCGAGCTGAAAGCCTGCCGGGCCGCCATCTGTATGCAGGACCGCCTGAGCGAGCTGCGCCAGGACTGGAGCGAGCGCGGCCTACCGGTGATTGACATGCGCGTTGGCCTGGCCACCGGCGACGTTATTGTCGGCAATATCGGCTCGGAACAATCCCAGGATTACACCTGCATCGGCGATACGGTGAACCTGGCTTCGCGACTGGAAGGGGTCAACAAGGTTTATGGCACCGCCATCTGTATCGACGGGGAAACCCGCAACCGGGTCGGCGATCACATCATCACCCGCGAACTCGATACCATCCGGGTCAAGGGCAAGGATGAAGGCACCCGCGTTTTCGAATTGATCGGATTGAAAGATGACACCGAAATTCCCCCCTATGTGGCGCCTTACGAGGCGGCGCTAAGGCTTTATCAGCAAGGTCAGTTCGATACGGCGGCGGCGGCCTTCATCGTTGTTGCCGATCAATACGGTGATCCGGCCAGTCGGGCCCTGGCCGCCCGTTGCCGGTTGCTGTTGATTGATCCGCCCGAAAACTGGGACGGTATCTATGTGATGGCCAGCAAATAGCCACAGCAATCAGACAATGAAAAAGGCCCGCGCCGTGGACGCGGGCCTTCGCCGTGAATTAGGGTCGTCGGGTTATTCGACGACGGACAGGTTCTCGGCAGACGATTTGCCGTTCTGTCCGGGTTGCAGTTCGTAATTGACCTTCTGCCCTTCTGTCAGGGTGCTCAGTCCGGCGCGTTCGACCGCGGAAATGTGAACAAAAGCATCACTGGACCCGTCTTCGGGCTCAATAAATCCATAACCCTTGGTCGGGTTAAACCATTTTACAGTACCAGTCGTCATAGTCGTATCCTCTAACACGGAGTAGTTCCGCCCCCCACAAAATATGGCCGCGCGGTCGCTTCAACGATCACATTGTCAGGGAATAACTAAACTAATCAGCGAACCGGTTATTTAGATAAGACAAAACAAATGCAACACGTATGGAGAAAATGTAGCGGATGCCCGGAAAAAGTCAATAATTCTAACGCCCTGAAAACCGGATTGCCGAGCAAACCTTGGGTAGTACGGGATCACATGTGATTGCCCTAAACCCGCTCGATCACGGCGGCGATGCCCTGGCCGACGCCGATGCACATGCTGACCAGGCCATAGCGCCCGCCACCGCGTTCCAGTTGGCGCAGCGTGGTCAGCACCAGCCTGGCCCCGGAAGCCCCCAGGGGATGGCCGATGGCGATGGCGCCGCCGTTGGCATTGAGGCGGCTGTCGTCGTCAGCCATGCCGAGCAATTGGGTGCAGCCGAGCACCTGGGTGGCGAAGGCTTCGTTGATTTCGATCACGTCCATGTCCTTGAGCGTCAGTCCGGCCCGGTCCAGCGCCTTGGTCGATGCCGGGGCGGGACCCAGGCCCATGACCCGGGGGGCGACCCCGGCGATGGCGCCGCTGATAATGCGACCGCGCGGGGCCTGAGCGGATTTTTCACCGATCTCGCGGTTGCCGATCAGCAGGGCGGCGGCCCCGTCGTTGATGCCTGAAGCGTTACCCGCCGTGACCACGCCGCCGTCAAACAAGGGCTTCAATGTGGCCAGTTTTTCCAGCGTGGTTTGCGGGCGCGGGTGTTCGTCATCGCTGATCGTTACGGGCGGGGCCGTACGTTTGACCGGCAGGTCAATGGCCAGAATTTCGGCATTAAAAAAGCCATCGGCCTTGGCGAGCGCGTACTTTTTTTGCGAGGCGATGGCGAAAGCATCGCTTCGTTCCCGGCTGATGCCCAGATCACCGGCGATGTTGTCGGCGGTCTGGGGCATGGTGTCGCCGCCGAACGCCTCGATGATTTTATTGTTGGGGAAGCGGGCGCCGATGGTCGAATCAAACATCTGGGCTGAACGGCTGAACGGGGTTTCCGCCTTGCTCATGACATAGGGCGCCCGGCTCATGCTTTCGACCCCGGCGGCGATAAACAAGTCCCCTTCGCCGCAGCGCAGGGCGCGGGCGGCGTCCAGGGTGGCGGCCAGGCCGCTGCCGCACAACCGGTTGACGGTCAAACCGCCGGTTTCCACCGGCAAACCGGCCAGCAGGCCAGCATGGCGGGCGATATTGCGGCAATCTTCGCCCGCCTGGTTGGTGCATCCGGCGATCACGTCTTCGATATCTGATTTATCAAAACCGGTCCGCTCGACCACGGCTTTGATCACGGTCGCCAGCAAATCGTCGGCCCGCATTGCCGACAGGCTACCGCCATGGCGACCGAAGGGCGAGCGCAGGCCGTCATATATGAAAGCCTGGGGTTGGGAATTGTCGGCCATGATGATTTAGATTCTTTCTTATGGGCGGGATGATTTCGTATAGTGATACGTGATCGGCGGATTATCGGCAATTGGAATGACAAGAATATGGCCCTGGACAGCGACACCCTGAGCGACCGGGATCATCTGCTCGACCACCTGCCGCAACGGATCAGTCACATTCCGTTCGCCATCGAACAACAGGACGCCCAGTCGATGGCGCTGATTGTCGATGGTGATCAATGGTCCTATGGCCGGTTCTGCACGCAAATTCGCATCGTCAGCCAGGCGCTGGAAAAGCTGGGCATCGGCGCTGGTGACCGGGTTTTGCTGGTCGGTGAAAACGGCCTTGGCCTGATCACCCTGATCATGGCGGTCAGCGAACTGGACGCCTGGCCGGTGATTGTCAACGCCCGCCTGAGTGGTCGCGAGATCGATCTGTTCAAGGATCATTGCGGTGCCCGCCGGGTCATTTTCACCACCGATGTATCGCCCGAAGCCGCCGATCACGCGGCCCGGCAAGGGGCCGAACCCCTGCATCTGGACGGTATGCCTGAGATGGCCATCGGGCCGCTTGACGAAACCACGAAACCGGAACCGGTTGACGCCGATGGCGCGGCCCAGGTCGGGGCGATGATTTATACCTCCGGCACCACGGGCAACCCCAAAGGGGTGATGCTGTCGCACCGGGGGTTGATGTATGTGGCGTCTGTTTCCGGGCGCATCCGGGGCCTGGCGGCGACCGATCGGACCTATGCGGTGTTGCCCGTGTCCCACGTTTTCGGCCTGGCCTCGACCCTGTTGGGATCGCTGTTCGCCGGTGCCGCCGTTCGCCTGGCCCCGCGCTTTGCCCCCGCCGACGTGCTTAAGTCCCTGCGTCAGGATGGCATTACCGTGTTGCAGGGGGTTCCGGCCATGTATGCCAAAATACTGGAGCATCTCGATGTCTGCGGCGAAGATCTGGAGGCGCCGCATCTACGCTATCTGTCGGCGGGTGGATCGCCCCTACAGATGGATCTGAAAAACGCCGTCGAAGACCTGTTCGGGGTCGCCCTCAACAACGGCTACGGCTTGACCGAATGTTCACCGACGGTCAGTCAGACCCGCATCGATGCGCCGGTCGAGAGCGATACGGTGGGGCCGTTGCTGCCGGGGTTGCAGGTCAGGTTTGTCGATGGCGATGACCAGGACTTGCCGCCCGGCGAGGCCGGTGAACTTTGGGTCAAAGGGCCGAATTTGATGCTGGGCTATTACCGGGCCCCGGACCTGACCGCCCAGGTGTTGACCCCGGATGGCTGGTACAAGACCGGCGATATCGCCCGCCTGGATGATGGCGGCAATCTCTATATCGTCGGACGGGCCAGGGAAATGATCATTCGGTCCGGCTTCAACGTCTACCCGGAAGAAATCGAAAGTGTGCTCAACAGCCACGCCCAGGTTACCTTAAGCGCCGTGGTCGGGCGCGATAGCGACGGCGACGGTGACCTGGTCGCCTTCGTACAACCGGCCCCCGGCGCTGCGTTGACGCCAGAAGCGCTATCGTCCTACATCGAAGCCCTGCTGGCCCCCTACAAGCGACCGACCGAATTGCGTTTTCTCGACCCCTTGCCGGCCAGCGCCACGGGTAAAATCCTGAAAGGCGTGTTACGCGATATGGTCTAAAACCGCTTCGCGTTCTTGACAGTGCGCGGCCTAGTCAATCAAACTGCTGATTGATGACTACGCAAATGAATGCCGCCGATATTTTGCTGGGTCCGGCCTTGTCTTTGGCCGGTCATAGCGCCCCGGCGATCATTTCGGGAAAGCGAAAAATCAGCTATCCGCGACTCGATGCCCTGGCCTGCCAGGCGGCGGGGGTCCTGGTGGAACTGGGGGTCCAAGCCCAGGACCGGGTGTTGCTAGTGGTCGATGACCGTCCGGAATTTTTTGTCGCCTATCTGGCGGCGTTGAAAATCGGTGCCGTGCCGGTGGCCATTAATTTGCGTATTTCGGCGGACGAACTGGCCTACATGATCGATGACAGCGACTGCAAACTGCTGATTTCCGACCGGCAGTTTCTCTCCATCTGCACCCGGGCCATCGAAGACAGGGCGATGTCGCCGCCGTTAATCATCGCCGATGGAATTTCCGAAGACTATCCGGGCCTGCTCAGTTTGACCGATCTGATGGCAAGCCACCCGGACAAGATCAAATCCCGGCCCATGAAGCCGGACGATATGGCGTTCTGGCTCTACACTTCGGGAACCACGGGCCAGCCCAAGGCGGTGGTCCATGTGCAAAAATCCATCCCCAGCCTGGCCCGTTATCTGGGCCCGGTTTATGGGCTCGAACCCGGCGACCGGATTTTCTGTTCATCCAAATTGTTCTTTGCCTTCTCGCTCGGCCACGTTTTGCTGGCCGGGTTGCAACTGGGGGCCAGCGTGATCCTGCATTCAGGCTGGCCGTCGGCCCAGGCGGTCGCCGAAGTGGTCGAATTGTACCGGCCCCGAGTGGTCTTCAGTGTGCCGGTGCTGTACCAGAAAATATTGACAGAAGATCTGGCCGGGTCGGCCGGGTTCCGCGCCGTGCGACATTTTATTTCCGCCGGTGAACAATTGCCGGGTGGTATCTTCCGGCAATGGCAGGCGGTCACCGGGCGACCTATTTTGGAAGGTATCGGGTCCAGCGAGGCGGGGGTCATGTTTATCGGTAATCGGCCCGACGATTTCCAGGCCGGATCGACCGGCACGCCCTTGCCGGAAACCGACGTGCGGCTGATCGGAGAAGATGGCCAGCCGAGCAACGAACCCGGTATCCCCGGCGTCCTGTGGGTGCGATGCGCCAGTCTGGCCAGCGGCTATTGGCATCAGGACGACATAACCGCCGCGATCTTCGTTGGCGGTTGGTATTGCACGGGCGATGTGTTCATTGCCGATCAGCAGGGCCGCTATTATTACCAGGGCCGGTCCGATGATATGCTGAAAATTTCCGGTCAATGGGTCAGCCCCGGCGAGATCGAAAGCCATGTACTGACCAGCCCCCGAGTGGCCCAGGCTGCCGTGGTCGGGGTGCAAAATGCCGACGGGTTGACCCGCCTGGCCTTGTGCCTGGTGGCGGTCGACCCCGAGGCCAACACCGAAGAGCTACAGCAGGAATTGAGCGATTTGATGAGTGATAAACTGTCCATCTACAAATGCCCCCGGCGCTTTATTTTTCTCGACCAATTGCCACAGACGGCGTCGGGCAAGTTACAGCGGTTTAAATTACGCCAGATCGCGGCGGATTATCTGGCCATTTCCACGTAATGGCGGCGGTCGTCACCGACATGCTGGAACGGCTGTTAGGCTACCAGTTGCGCCAGGCCCAGGCGCGTACGTTTGCCCATTTCATGACGACCATGGCGAGCGATAAAATCACCCCGGGGCAGTTTGGCGTGCTGTCCCTGATCGAGGGCAATCCAGGCTTGACCCAGTCGGCCCTGGCGACCGCATTGGGAATCGAACGTTCAACCATGGTCGGCGTGATCAGCGCTCTGGAGAAACGCAAACTTGTCAAACGGGGCCGGGCGGCGACGGACAGGCGATCTTACGCCTTGTCCCTGACCGCCAAAGGCCGATCCCGGCAAGAAAGAGTTAAGGTTAAAGTCGATAGCCATGAACAAGCCATCACCGGCAATCTGGATAAAAATGAAAAACAGTTATTGCGGGAGTTGTTGAAAAAAATCGGCTAGGCTTACCAGTAGAGGAGGACAGTATGATGAATAATGCGGCCCCCGGATTCGCCACTCACGAAGGCTATAAATTCGACATCACCCGATCACAAAAACATATTCGCGTTTTTGCCGGCGACAGTTGTCTGGCTGAAACCACCAATGCCCTGGAATTAAGCGAAAACACCTATTCAACCGTCTATTACATCCCGCAATCGGATGTGCGCATGGACCTGCTGAAAAAAACCGATCACAGTTCCTATTGCCCGTTCAAGGGAGATGCCAGCTATTGGACCCTGAATGTTGAAGGAGCCCACCCGGAAGGCATCGCCTGGGCCTATGAAATCCCCTTTGATGAGTCCCTGCAAATCAAGGGTCACCTGGCGTTCTACGGCGACCGGGTCGACGAAATCCTGATTGAGAATTAGATCGGACGCGGGCAGCGGCCTTCCAACAGGTCTCGTTTGGCCAACATGGCCTGAGCCATGAAATCAAGGAATTTCCGAACCCGCGCGGTGTGACGCAAGTCTTCGTGGGTTAGAATCCAGATATCCCGATTGGGCGTCGCATTCGCCGGTGGCAGACGCCGCAAAGTGGGTTCGGGGTCAGCCAAAAAACAGGGCAGCATACCCAGGCCCATCCCGGATTTTACGGCTTCGACCTGAGCCAGAGGATTGAAAATACGATTATGCGCAGGCGCGTTCGGATAAGGGCTTTCCCGCACCCATTGCGGATCACGAACTGAATCATTCCACCCAACCCAGGTTAAATCAGCGCCGCCATGGGCCAGGCTATGGCTGGCCAGGTAATCATCCGATCCATATATGGCGGTGGCATACCTGAGCACCCGGCGACCGAAAAGATTATCGGTCGGATCATTGGAAATGCGAATGGCCACATCGGCTTCCCGGCGGGCAAGATCGGCCATGGAATCGCTGAGCAAAAGTTCCAATTCGATTTCCGGAAAGGCCTGACAAAAAAGAACAAGATCGGGCATCAGCAATTTTTGCGCCAGAGAATCGTGCAGCGTGACGCGCAACAGCCCACTCAATCTGGCGTCGCCTCCGACGACCCGGCGTCCGATGGTCGAGACCTCGGTCTCGATACGTTCGGTCGATCGCAACATTTCTTCGCCAGCCTGAGTCATCAGATAGCCCGAAGGCATTCTTTCAAACAAGCGGACGCCCAATTTTTTTTCGAAGCCATCAATGCGCCGCGACACGGTTGAATGATTAACACCGAGCTTGGCGGCGGCACCCCTGATCGAGCCCTTGCGGGCAACGGCCAGAAAATACCGCAAATCATCCCAATTTTTCATTGGTGCATTATCGCACCATCAATCCGCAATTTCCATGACTTAACTTACATTATTGAACCATCTATTCTGCCTATGCCGCCACCAAATCAGCGGTTGACCGACTGTCAAAGGTCCTGGCCGCCGAGTTCGGACCCAGCGGCATTCGGGTCAATGTGGTCTCTCCGGGATTGACCAGGACCGACATGCTGTCGGCCATGCCCAAGGAAGCACTGACCAAAATGGTCGACGAAGATACCGCCCTGCGCCGACTGGGTGACCCGGAAGATGTGGCCCAATCCATTGTCTGGCTGGCCAGTGATCGCGCCAGTTGGGTGACTGGCCAGATCGTTCAGGCCAGTGGTGGCTTGTTGCTCGGCTAACCCAGTTATGCTCCGGAACAAGGAACTCGCATATGACTTATGAACTGTATTGGATCAGCGGCAGCCCGAATGCGTGGCGGGCCAAATTTACACTGGAATACAAAGGGTTATCTTATGTTTCCCATCGCCTTGATCCTGGCAAAAAGGAACACAAAACGCCCGAGATGATGGCCCTTAACCCGCGTGGCAAGGTGCCCGTTCTGAAAGATGGCGATGTCGTTATCTATGAATCCATTGCCATCATGGCCTATCTGGAAAGCAAGCATCCACAACCACCCCTGTTTGGCGACTCGCCTCAAGCGACCGGTCAAATCTGGCAACGCTTGTTCGAAGTCATGAACTATGTCCGGGAACCGATCGAAGATGGCGTCGTTCGCCCGCTGATCCGGGGTCAGGCAGACCAAAGCGGTGACCAAATCAAGGCCGCCGCAACTGACGTTCACCAGGCAATGAATTGGCTTGAGAGCTTGTTGACAGAGGCTCCGTATCTGGCCGGCGACACACCAACTGCGGTCGATATATGTACCATGCCTATTATCCAGGGGTTGATCAGGGCGGGCCGGGGGGCCGATGCCGTGAAGCTAAATCTGGGTCTCGATGGCTTTAAAGAGACCTACGGGAACGTTGACGCATGGCTGGTTCGGATCGAAGGCTTGCCAGGGTATGAGAACGCTTATCCGCCCCACTGGCGAGAGCCCTGACACAACCGCCCGGCCAGGGCGCGGGTCAGGTTGGCGGCGACTTTGCGGCGGTATCCGGGCGGGGTCAGGGTGCTGGACATGGGCTGGATTTGCTTGCCGATCAACTTGACCAGGGCATCCATATCGTGCCGGGAAGTGGTCAGGCTTGCCGTCCCCTGGACCAGCAGCGGGCAGGAATTCAGGCCCGTCAGCGCCACACTAATGGAGCCTAAGTCGGTATCGAGCGCCATGGCCACCCCGGCCAGGGGAAAATCGATAGACTGGCGGATGCGGGCCTTTTCGTAGCCCGACTTGATATTGTGCGCGGCGGGTAACAGCACGGCGGTGATCAACTCACCCCGGCCCAGCAACAAATGGGCGGCCCCGTCGTCCTGGTATAGGTCGCTCAGGGGGATGGTGCGGGTGCCGCCTGGGCCGATGATCTCGATGCGGGCGGCGAATATCAACAGGGCCGGGGCCAAATCACCGCTAAAGGCGGCGAAGCAGAAGCTGCCCGAAGGGGCGACATGGCAAACCGTGCCTTGGTGTTTCAGGCAATAGTCATTGGCGTTGCGCCACCATTGGCTCTGGTTGAAATAGACGCAGCGGGTATCTAAGCACAAATTACCGCCGACCGTGGCCATATTGCGGTGGGTCGGGGCCGCCACCTGGGCGGCGGCCTCGGCAATGGCTGTGAAACCCGAGTCGATTATTTGATCCCCGATCAGGTCGTTCAGGGTCACTCCGGCACCGATGCGCAGGCCGCCATCGGCGGTCGGCTCTATGCGGTTCAGGTCGGTGATGTCAGCCAAATCAATCAGGGTTTGCGGGGCGGCAATACCACGGCGAATGTTGACGATCAAATCCGTGCCCCCGGCGACATAACGGGCTTCGGGGTTTTCGCCCATGGCCGCCATGGCCTGATCCAGGGTGGTCGGCCGCAGGACCTGAAATTCGGGCATGTATTCCATCAGGCGCCTTTACGTTCTGTTGCGGCCATGGCGGCAAGGACGCGGTCCGGCGTCAGGGGTGTGTCATTGAGGCGGATGCCGAGCGCGTCATAGACCGCGTTGGCGATGGCGGGCAGGGTGCTGGAGAGAGAGCCTTCGCTGGCTTCCTTCGCGCCGAAGGGACCATTGGGATCAATGCTTTCAATAATGCCGACTTCAATATGAGGGGATTCGACAATGCAGGGGACCCGGTAATCGAGCATGTTGGCGGCCAGGGGCAGGCCCTGGAAATATTGTGTTTCCTCGCTGATCGCCTGACCCACACCCATCCACACGCCACCCTGAACCTGGCCTTGCACCGACAGGGGATTAAGGGCGAAGCCGCAATCATGGGCGACCCAGATATTTTCCACGGCTATGCGCCCGGTATTTTCATCGATGCTGATTTGCGCCACCGTGGCGGAATAGGAATAGGCCATGGACGGCCCCACTCCGGCCCCCCGGTATTTGCCGCCCTGAAATTTTTTCGGCACCGTGAACGTGCCCTTGACGGTCAGGGTGCCGGATTCAACAAGGGCCTGGATGACCACATCATTGAAGGGAATTTCCGAACCCTGCTGGCCGATGATGGCGTAGGTTTCGCCCAGACATTCGACCTCGCCCACGGGCACATCCAGTTTGACGGCGGCGGCTTTCATCAGGATGGATTTAAGACCAAGCGCCGCTTCCAAAGCCGCGTTGCCGACCATGAAGGTGACGCGGGATGAATAGGAGCCGTTGTCCTTGGGGGTCACCCGGCTGTCGTTGGCAATCACCGTCAGGCGATCAAACTCGATACCCAGAACCTCGCCGACCACCTGGGCCAGGATGGTGCTCGACCCCTGACCGATATCGGCGGCCCCGGTTAATATCGTGATGCCGCCATCGAAATCCAGTTTCAGATTGATCACCGCGTGGGGTTCACCGGTCCAGTGCACCGGGATCGCCGCGCCGCTAACGTAATGAGAACAGGCCAGGCCGATGCCGGTGATCTTGCCCGGCGTGGGCCGACGATTTTTCCAGTCGCTGTGCTCCTCAACCCAGTCCAGGCATTGCGGCAGGCCGTAGGAGCGGACTTCAAGATCGTTGATGGTGCGTAAGGGCGCCGTCAGCAAATTGGCCCGGCGCACGGTGAAGGGGTCCAGACCCAGTTGATGGGCCATGGCATCGGTCAGGCATTCGAACGCATGGCGCACATCGACCGTGCCGTGGCCGCGCATGGCCCCGCAGGGCGGCGTGTTGGTGTAGACCCGGAAGCCGTCATAGCGCACGGCGGGAATATCGTAAATGGCGTTGAGCAGGGACCCGGCGTAGAGGATGGTGACGATACCATAGCCGCCATAGGCGCCGCCGGTCTGTTCCACCTGGCAGTCACACGCGGTCATTTTGCCGGTTTTGGTCATGCCGATTTTCATCGTCACTTTGGTTCGGGGGCGGCCCCGGTGGGTGATGAAGGTTTCTTCGCGGTTCAGTTTCAGGCGCACCCGGCCGCGCGCCGCACGGGCCAGCAAGCAGGCGATGATTTCGAAATTAAGGGTTTCCGTGCGGGCCCCGAAGCCGCCGCCGATAAACGGTTTGACGACGTGAATACGGGAAGCATCCAGGCCCATGCACTGGGCCACCCGCAGGTGCACGTAGTAAGGAACCTGGCTGACCGTATGCAAGGTAACGCGATTGCGCTCGCTGTCATATTCGGCCAGGGACGCGTGCGGTTCCATGTGAACGTGAGTGACCTCGGCGCAGTCGTAAGTTTCCTGGCAGACCAGATCGGCGGCCTCGAACCCTTTGTCCACATCGCCGAATTCACTATGAACTTCCCGTTCCAGATTGCCGGGCCGGTTGTCGTGCAAGGCAACGGCGTTTTCTGCGCGGGCTTCGGTGGGTTCAAAATATCCGGGCAACTGACGCACGTTCATGGTGATCAGCCGCAGGGCTTGCTCGGCGCTGGCTTCATCCTGGGCGGCGATAGCGGCGACCGGCTCGCCCCGGTAGCGAACCCGGTCTCGGGCCAGGGGGTATTCGTTCTGGGCGATGGGGATGATGCCGAACGGCACGTCGCAAACATCGCCGGTGATGATGGCGACCACGCCGGGAATTTTCAGGGCCTTCGACAGATCGACCGAAATAATTTCGGCATGGGCATATGGGCTGCGATAGATGCGCCCAACCAGGGCCGGTCCGTGATCAAGATCGGCGGTATAGCCGGCCCGGCCGCTGACTTTCTCAACGCCGTCGATCAGGGCCATGGGGCGGCCGATCATAGGTTGCATTTTGTTCACAACATTTCCGCCGCCGCAGCGCGCACGGACTCGATTATTTTAACATACCCGGTGCAGCGACAAATATTGCCGCCCAAAGCCTGTTTGATATCCTGATCGCTCGGCGAGGCGTTGACCCGCAACAATCCAACCGCTGCCATGATCATGCCCGGCGTGCAATAGCCGCACTGGGATCCGAGTTTTTCATGGAAGGCTTTTTGCAGGGCGCTCAGGCGACCGTCCACGCCCTGGCCCTCGATGGTTTCCACCTGCCTGCCGGCGCAACTGGTGGCCAGGGTCAGGCAGGACAGGCGCGGTTTATTATCGACCAGCACCGTGCAGGCCCCACATTCGCCGCCGTCGCAGCCCATTTTGGTGCCGGTGTTGCGAGTGACCTCGCGCAGGTAATCGATCAGCAGAACATTGTCGGCAACGGCGTCTTCTCGCGCCATTCCGTTCAGGCTCAGGCGCAGGATGGATTTAGCCATGACGAAGCCTTAATTGTTTGGGTGGCGAACAATTAAGTCTAGGCCGATTTTGTCCCGGGCGATAGGCAATTCTGACAATGGCGACCGGCAAGGCAAATCGTCGGGGCCGGGCAATGATTGCTGACCATGCAGTTCAACCTTGACGGAAGGTGTTAATAAGCAATAAAGTACGTAAATACGTAATACAGGCAGATCGCCAACGTCCAGCAATGGGGTGTGCGATGGTAAATCATCAAACGGACCTGAATTCTCTATCAATCGCGATTACCGGCAGCGGTGGCGCCGGGGTCATCACGGCGGGCAATATGTTGCTGGAAGCGGCCGCCAGGGCCGGTCTGTATGGCTTGTTCATGCGCTCGTCCGGGCCCCAGATCCGGGGCGGGGAAGCCGCCGCAATGGTCCGTCTGGGCACCGGACCGGTAGATGCACCGGGCGAGGAATTCCATATCCTGATCGCCATCGACTGGCATAACATTGACCGTTTTGCCATTGAATTGCCTTTGTCGAGCGACAGTCTGGTCATTGCCGACCCGGCACAAGGCGACGTACCCCAGGTGATCAGCGCCAGCGGCGCCCGCATTGTCGAGCTGCCCCTGAAGCAAATGGCCAAGGCCATACCCAAGGGCCGGGCCAACATGATCGCGCTTGGTGCCCTTGCCAAGCTGATCGGATTGCCGGCTGACGCGGTCGATGGAATTCTCGAAAAAGTACTGAAAAAAAGGGCCGCCGAAGCGCTTGAGTCGAGCCGCGCCGCCATCGCCGCCGGGGCCGCCGCCGCCGGTGATATCAAATTTGCCTATGCCCTGTCCATGCCGATAGCTGCCCCGGATAAACGCTGGATGATCAGCGGCAATGAAGCGACGGGTATGGGGGCGGTGCGGGGCGGTGTCCGTTTCGTCGCCGCCTATCCGATTACCCCGGCGACGGAAGTGCTGGAATGGTTGTCGCCCGCCTTGAAAAAAGTCGGTGGCGCTTTGGTCCAGGCGGAAGACGAACTGGCTTCGATCAACATGATCATCGGCGCCTCATATGGTGGCACGCCGTCGCTAACGGCAACATCCGGGCCGGGGTTGGCATTAATGCTCGAATCCATTGGCCTGGCCGTGGCATCGGAAATTCCCATCGTCGTTGTCGATGTTATGCGCGGTGGCCCATCGACCGGCATTCCGACCAAATCCGAACAGTCGGATTTGAACATCGCGGTATTTGGCCTGCATGGCGACGCGCCGCATATAGTGGTCGCCCCGACATCGGTCGCCGATTGCCTGTTTGCCAGCCAGTGGGCCGTGCATCTGGCCGAAGTTTTGCAGGTTCCGGCGATTGTCTTGTCCGATCAAATGCTCGGGCAAACGCGCGCTATCATCGATCAGCCGCCGGACCTGGCCTTCGTTTCCAGGCGGGTCCTGGCCGAGGCCGAAATCAGCGATTATCATCGCTATGCCCTGGCAAGTGGCGGCGTCTCGCCGATGACCCTGCCCGGTCGGGCGGGCGGCCAATACACCGCCGATGGCCTGGAACACAACGAGTTCGGCGACCCTTCGAGCCAGGTCACCGATCATGTGGCGCAACTGGACAAGCGATCGAACAAAATTTCCGAATACGATTTTGGCGATCACTGGGCGGAGATCGAAGGCGATGGCGATCTGGCCGTGATCACCTGGGGGTCGAGCACCGGAGTGGTTCGAGAAGCGCTCCGGGAATTGTCCGTCAAAGGTCGTTCCATTCGGCTGATCGCGCCGCGCCTGCTGGCCCCCGCCAGCCCGGCACGAATGGCCAATGCCCTGGCCGGTGTAGAGCGCGCCCTGATCATCGAACTCAGTCATTCGGGTCAGTTTTATCATTACCTGAAGGGCTATTTTGAGTTACCGTGCCCCGTCGCCAGTTATTGCCGGGCCGGACCACTGCCCTACCGGGCCGCCGAACTTGTCAGCCAAATCGAAAACTGGAGCGAGTCCCCACTATCATGAGCGTCGATCCTGCCACGCCACAGTTCACCGCCAGGGATTACAAATCATCGGTCAAGCCTGTCTGGTGTCCCGGCTGTGGTGATTTTTCCGTATTGTCATCGATCACCAAGGCCCTGGCCGAACTGGAACTGCCATCCCACGAAGTGGCGGTGATTTCCGGCATCGGTTGTTCATCCCGCATTCCGGCTTATTTGAACACTTATGGTTTCCACGGCGTCCATGGTCGGGCGACGGCGCTGGCGACGGGCCTGAAGCTGTCGCGACCGGACCTGACGGTGCTGATCACCGGTGGCGATGGCGATGGCTTTTCCATTGGCGGCAATCATTTTCTACATGCCTGCCGGCG
>CBFDVE010000011.1:0-16153 GCA_965613205.1 uncultured Rhodospirillaceae bacterium | reverse complement strand
AGGTCTGGTGAAACGCTTTGGCCCGTTCACGGCGGTGGACCGATTGGGCTTTAGTGTTCCCAAGGGCGAAGTTCTTGGTTTTCTGGGCCCCAACGGAGCCGGCAAATCCACCCTGGCCGATATTGTTCTGGGCCTGGTAGAGCCATCGTCCGGCCAGGTGCTGATCGATGGCAGCCCCATTAGCAGCAGCCTGTGTGGCTGCCAGCGCGCCGTTGGTTATGTGCCGCAATCCATTTTCATTACCGACGACACCATTCGTCGCAATATCGCATTTGGCATTGCCGATGACGAAATAGATGACAAAGCCGTTTCCCGGGCCCTGGAAGCGGCAAGCCTGAGTGAATTTGTCGGCTCTTTGCCCGACGGGCCGAATACCTCCCTTGGCGAACACGGCAACCGGTTTTCCGGCGGCCAGCGGCAGCGCTTGGCCATTGCCCGGGCGATGTTGAAAAATGCGCCCATCTTGTTACTCGACGAAGCCACCTCGGCCTTGGATACGGCATCCGAACGCCAGGTTCAGGCCGCCCTCGGTGGCCTGATGAGCGGTCGCACCACTCTGGTTATCGCCCACCGGCTATCGACCGTGGTCGATGCCGACCTGATCTACGTGATCGACAAGGGCCGGGTCATCGAACAGGGCGATCACGCCCAATTGCTGGCACGCAATGGAGCCTATGCCCACCTGTACGCCTTGCAGTTTACTGATGAAAAAACGGTCGCGTCGTGACCGTCGGCAAGCGCCTGTTCGACAGTCCGTTGATGCGTACCCTGTTGACCCTGATCGCCGCCACCTACATTCGCCTTGTTTATGTGACCGGTCGCTGGACCGTTGTTGGCGGTCATTTTCCGGCCCAGTACTGGGATGCGGACCGGCCCTTTATCATGTGTTTCTGGCACGGACGCCTGTTCATGTTGCCCTACGCCTGGAAACGGGGAAAGTTGATCCATATTCTAACCTCCATGCACCGGGATGGCCGGTTGATCGGCGGCACAGTCGGCTGGTTCGGCATCAAGACCATCGACGGCTCGTCCAGCCGCGGCGGGGTCGCGGGCTTACGCGCCATGATCCGCAAGTTGACAGCCGGGGACTGGGTCGGCATTACCCCCGATGGGCCGCGCGGGCCGCGAATGCGGGCTTCCGAAGGGGTGGTGTCGCTCGCCCGTATGACCAATATGCCGGTCATTCCGGTGACCTTCGGGGCTCGTCGCCGCAAGGTCATGGGATCGTGGGACCGCTTTGTCGTGGCCCTGCCCTTTGGCCGCGGTGTGTTCGTCTGGGGGGAACCGATTACCGTCCCCCATACGGCCAAAAAAGAAACTCTGGAACAATCCCGCCTACAGGTGGAACAGGCCCTGAACGCGATCACGGCTGAGGCCGACCGCCTGTGCGGTCATGACCCTATTGAACCAGCTGGGCCGGCGGATGCGCCATGATGTTGTCGCTTTACAAAGCAGTGACAACGCTGGGCGGTCCCTTGATTCGAATTTACCTGTCCCGCCGCATGGCCAGGGGAAAAGAAGACCCGGCCCGGTTTGGCGAACGATTGGGTCAGGCCGGATTGCCCCGTCCGCAGGGTCAACTTGTGTGGCTGCATGGGGCCAGTGTGGGCGAATCCATATCTCTGTTGCCGTTGATCGAACGCCTGCACCTGAACCGGCCGGGCCGGACAATTCTGGTGACCACGGGCACGGTCACATCGGCCAAACTGATGAATGACAGATTACCGGAAAAAGCGTTGCACCAGTATCTGCCGGTGGACCGACCCGCCTACGTGAAGCGGTTTCTGGATCACTGGCAGCCGGATTTGGTGTTGTGGGCGGAATCGGAATTCTGGCCCAACATGATCGTCAATCTGGCCGCACGCTCGATACCACTGGTGCTGATCAATGGTCGTGTTTCCGCCGCTTCATTCAAAACCTGGCAGCGATTTCCCGGTATCATCGGCACGTTGCTGTCGGCGTTTTCCCTGTGCCTGGGCCAGACCGAAATTGATGCGCAACGTCTGCGCACCCTGGGGGCCCGCAATACCAAATGAAATTTGCCGCCCCGCCCCTGCCCGCCGACGAAAGCGAACAACGGCGTCTGGAAGCCCTGCTCGGTGATCGGCCCCGGTGGCTCGCCGCCAGCACTCACGCGGGTGAAGAAGCCCTGGTCGCACGGGTTCATCAAGCCCTGGCCAGCGATCATGGCGGGTTGCTGACAATCATTGTGCCGCGCCATCCCGGACGGGGAGCCGTGATCGCGACCGAACTGAGCGCCCTGGGACTGACCGTCGCCCGGCGATCATTGGACCAGGCCATCACCGAGGGGACCCAGATATATTTAGCCGACACACTGGGTGAACTGGGGCTGTTCTATCGCCTGAGCGCAATCACCCTGATCGGCAAATCGATTGTCGGCCAGGGTGGGCAAAACCCATTGGAACCGGCCCGCCTGCACAGCGCCCTGATCATGGGGCCGCATATGGACAACTTCGAGGACATCACGGCGAGCCTGAAAGAGGCCGAGGCCTGTGTCGGCGTTAGCGACGAAACAACCCTGGCCCAAGCGGTTTCCCGGTTGCTGGCGGACCCGGTCGAACGAAACCGCATGACCGCCGTCGCCGCAAAAATCGCCGCCACGGAAGACGGCGTGCTCGATGCGGTGATCGACCAGATACTTCCCTTCCTGACAGCGGGAGACAGTCATGCAGGTGCCTGACTTCTGGCAGCGGGGAAACGGCGGCCTGGCCAGCCTGCTGCTGGCCCCCCTGGGTTGGCTTTATGGCGCGGCGGGTGCCGTTGTCTGGGCCACGGCACGGCCCTGGAAGGCCCCCGTACCGGTTATCTGTATCGGTAATCTGGTCGCCGGTGGTGCCGGCAAGACGCCGGTCGCACTGGATATGGGCAACCGATTGATTGCCCGAGGCCGGACCGTGCATTTCCTGTCACGCGGTTACGGCGGCAGCGAACCCGGCCCCCTGAGGGTCGATCCATCGGTCCACACCAGCGCCGCCGTCGGCGATGAACCGCTGCTGTTGGCCCGCGTCGCCCCGACCTGGGTCGCCGCCGAGCGGGCAGACGGATGCCGCGCCGCCGTCCTGGCCGGGGCGCAGGTGATCATTATGGATGATGGATTTCAAAACCCGGCGGTGGCCAAAGACCTGGCGCTGATCGTCGTCGATGGTGGCTATGGGTTCGGCAATGGCCGGATCATGCCGGCCGGCCCCCTGCGCCAGTCTGTCGCCAGCGGCCTGAAGCGGGCACAGGCGGTGATGGTGATCGGTGAAGATAGCGGCCTTGATTTACCCCCCTCTCATCCGCCGATTTTCAAGGGATCATTGCGAATAAGCCCGCATAATCCGGACCTGGCGGGCCAGCCGGTGATCGCTTTCGCCGGGATTGGCCGACCGCAAAAGTTCTTCGAAACGTTGATGCAAATGGGCTGTGATCTACGCGCCCGGCTTTCATTCGCCGATCATCATCCCTACAGCGCCGCCGATCTTGACCGATTGCGCCATCAGGCCGATCAGTTAAATGCCCGGCTGGTGACGACGGAAAAAGATGCCGTTCGTCTGCCGCCAGGATTTGCCGGGATCGTCGCCATCCATGTGGCCTGGCAAGACGAGGCCGCCATCGAGGCGCTGCTGGACAAGGTCCTGAAACCATGACAGGGGCGAGCTTCATTCAGCGCTACGTGTCCTACCCTCTGCAAGGCATATTGGGCTATGTGTTCTTTGCCATGGTCCGCCTGCTGCCGTTGCAGACGGCCTCCGACCTGGGCGGCAAACTGGGCCGGTGGATCGGCCCCAGAGTCGGCGTCAGTCACCGGGCGCGGCGCAATCTGGGTCGGGCCTTTGCGGAAAAACCTGCCAACGAGATCGACAGCATCGTTGTCGGCATGTGGGACAACCTGGGCCGGGTGCTGTTCGAATACCCCGTGTTGCAGCGCATCGACATGAACCGGCATGTGGAAATCATCGGCATCGAACATTTGCTGGCCCTGCGCGACGATGACAGGCCGGGAATCCTGTTCGCCGCCCATACAGCCAACTGGGAAATCCTGCCCCTGGTGGCGACGGCTCATGATCTGAATGTCCACGTCTTTTATCGTCAGCCCAACAATCCCTATGTGGCCAATATGTTTGCCCGCAGCCATCTGAAATCGGGTAATA
This sequence comes from uncultured Rhodospirillaceae bacterium, assembly GCA_965613205.1. GTDB lineage: Bacteria > Pseudomonadota > Alphaproteobacteria > Rhodospirillales > JABHCV01 > CAZZKE01. The sequence continues at coordinate 11,999 of CBFDVE010000011.1, read as the reverse complement.
AAATGATCCCGAAGGGACCTAAGGGAGCCCGGCAGGCTTTGCAAGCACTGGGCCAGGGCGGGCATCTGGGCATCTTGGTCGATCAGAAAATGAACGACGGCATCGCCGTGCCGTTCTTCGGGCGGGATGCCATGACCGCCCCGGCCCTGGCCCAGATGGCGCTCAAATACGATTGTCCGGTGGTCGCTGCGCGGACCGAACGTTTGCAAGGGGCTAAATTTCGGATCACTTTTTCAAAACCCATGAGCATCGAAGCCACCGATGATCGGCACGCCGATATCCTGGCCATCATGACCCGTATAAACCAGCAACTGGAACAATGGATCAGGGACAAACCGGCTCAATGGTTATGGCTGCATAACCGCTGGCCCGATTAATTCAGGGAATCATGGGGCCGGTCAGCAACATGGGGTCCAGGTGGGTCCTTTTCAGGGTCACGCCCCAGTGCAAGTGCGGCCCGGTGACCCGACCGGTCTTGCCGATTTTGCCGATGGGGGTGCCTTGCGTTACCCGGTCGCCTTCCTTGACCAGGATAGCGCTCATGTGGGCGTAAACGCTGGTCAGTCCCAGGCCATGATCGATCATCAGGGTTTTGCCCGTATAGAACATGTCATTTTGGGCCAGGGCGACGATGCCATCGGCAGGGGCGACGATCACGGTGCCCTGGGGCGCCGCCACATCGACACCGTTATGGGGGTTTTTCGGGATTCCGTTGAGAACTCTCAAGGACCCGAAAACCCCGGATATGGGTCCCCTCACCGGCCAGATGAACCCGGAGAGGAAGTCACTGCGAATGGATAGGGTATCGCGCACCCTTTTGATCCCTTTGTTGTCGGCAATTATCCGGGCGGTATCTTCTGGGTCCGGCGTGACTTTGCGTTTAGCCAGTCCATCGATGCGCTGAACCTTGTAGGTGCGGGGCTCAATCTTCAGGGCGCGGACGCCGCGCAAGCCATTTGGGTCGATCACCACCAACTCTGATTGCGGTTTGGCGTCACGCCCGAAACCCAGCAAAAACCGGCCATCGTCGCCAACTTGCACAGACGTGCCGTCCAGATCGACCCGGCTGCCTATTTCGGTCTGGCCCAGGATCAATCCACCCTGAGTGAAATTTCCCGTCAATTCCTGGGCCATGGCCATCGTCGGCTGCAAAAATACAATCAGGGTGAACAGGCGGAACAACAGGTTCATAACAAGGAACCTTGTTTGTTGTCGTCGTCACTATTGATTTTCTTTGGCCGAACGGCCCTGCCTTTGGCGATAGCGGCAACCTGGCCATCGTGGAAACGAAGGTTCAAATGATCGCCCGGCCTGACTTTTTTTGATGACAAAACCGGTTTTCCATCGGCACCCTGAACCAGGGCGAAGCCCCGTTCAAGCACCCGCTGATAGGAAAAACTTTCGAGCAAGGCCGAGGTGTGATCCAGACCTTGCCGACGTTGTTCAATCTGCCGTTTGCCAGCCAGTTGCAGGGCCCTCGACTGCGCCGACAGGCTGGTTTGAGCATGGGCCAGGCGGGCTTGCGGGCGGGGCAAGGCGGCGACCGCCCGGCCCAGGCGGGCCGACCGGTGTTGCAGGCCCGACCGCAGGCTGTATTTCAGCCGCTCGTCCCAATCATCGAGCCGTTGCGTCGCATCTTCGATCAACCGTCGCAGGTTCGGCAAACCCCGCGCCAGGCCCTGCAGCAAAGTCCGGCCTTCGTTCTGGGTGCGGCTGATCGCCCGCACCAGGCGCGATCCGCTATCGACCACCAGGGCCAGCAAATCGGTGCGCACGGGCACCGCCATTTCCGCCGCAGCACTTGCTGTCGGGGCCCGCATATCGGCGGCGAAATCGATCAGTGTGGTATCGGTTTCATGGCCGATGGCGGAAATCAGCGGAATGGTGCTGGCCGCCGCCGCGCGGACGACGATTTCCTCGTTGAAAGCCATCAGGTCTTCCAGGCTGCCGCCGCCACGGGCGACGATCAGCACATCGGGGCGGGGCAGGCCGCGACCCTGATTGAATCCATCGATGGCATCGGCAATTTGCCGGGCCGCCGCCTCACCCTGCACGACCACGGGCCACAGAATAACCCGGCTTGGAAAGCGATCATCGAGCCGGTGCAGGATATCGCGAATGACCGCCCCGGTGGGCGAGGTGACGACGCCGATGATGGCCGGAATATAAGGCAGATCCTGCTTTCGCTGCTGGTCGAACAGGCCTTCGTCGGCCAGTTTGCGTCGGCGCTCTTGCAGCAGTTTCAGCAGTGCCCCCTGGCCCGCCAGTTCCAGACTTTCGACAATGATCTGGTAGCTCGACCGGCCGCCGTAGGCGGTTACCCGGCCCGTGGCGATCACTTCCATGCCGTCTGCCGGGTCGAGGGCCAGGCGCGCGGCGGTACCTTTCCAGCACACCCCATCGAGCACCGCGTCATCATCTTTCAGTTTGAAATACAGATGGCCCGAGGCGGCTCTCTTAAAACCGCTTAGCTCACCCCGGATGCGAACACGAGGAAAGGTCTCTTCCAGGGTTCGTTTCAGGGCGCGGGAAATTTCGCCGACACTGTATTCGGGCAGGTTATGGGCCGGATTGGGTTCGGCACTGTTTTCGGGCGAATTTTCCAAGGTTTTCTTTCCAGTCTTGTCGTGCTGTATGTATGCTACAGAAAGTCGCCCGAAAACAAGGGTGGCCAGTAAAACTGGGCAAGGAAATTGTCGCCATGAAGGTTCTGGTTATCGGTTCGGGGGGTCGCGAACATGCGCTGTGCTGGGCCATAGCGAAATCACCCCGGTGCGATGAAATCTACTGCGCACCCGGTAATGCCGGTATCGATCAGGTCGCTATCTGTGTCGATTTAGCCGTCGATGATTATGACGGGATAATTGCATATGCCGTCGATAACCGTGTCGATCTGGTCGTCGTCGGCCCGGAAGCCCCACTGGTCGATGGGCTGGTCGACAAGCTGGAGACGGCCGGCATCATGGCCTTTGGTCCGAGTGCCCGGGCGGCCCGGCTGGAGGGATCAAAAGGTTTCATGAAAGACCTGTGCGCGCGGCACAATATCCCGACCGCCGAATACGGTCGCTTCGACGAACCGGAAGCGGCGAAAGAATTTATCATGCGCCATCGCGCCCCCATCGTCGTCAAGGCCGATGGCCTGGCCGCCGGCAAGGGCGTCATTATCTGCCGCAATGAAAACGAAGCCTACGCCGCCATCGACCACATGATGGCCGAACGGGCCTTCGGTGAAGCCGGTGATGAAGTGATTGTGGAAGAATTCATGACCGGTGAAGAGGTCAGCTTTTTTGCCCTGGTCGATGGCGAAACCGCCCTGCCCTTGCGCTCTGCCCAGGATCATAAACCGGCCTTTGATGGCGGCGAAGGCCCCAATACGGGCGGTATGGGAGCCTACACCCCGGCCCCGGTGATCGACGATGCCATGGCCAAAATCATCATGGAAACGATCATCAACCCGACGGTCAAGGCGATGGCCAGCGAAGGCATTCCTTATAAAGGTGTGCTGTACGCCGGGCTGATGATCACCGAAGACGGCCCCAGCCTGATGGAATACAACGCCCGCTTCGGCGATCCGGAATGCCAGGCCATGATGGTCAGTTTAAAATCCGATATTCTGGATGCCCTGATCGCGTGCGCGCAGGGAACGCTCAGGGATATCAGGCTTGACTGGCATAAAGGTGCCGCCCTGACGGTGGTATTGGCGACCACCGGATATCCGGGTCGTTATGAAAGCGGCACGGAAATCAAAGGGTTGGATGAAGCTGGCCGGGTCAAGGACGTTGTTGTTTTTCATGCCGGGACCCGCATGGTCGGGGACAAGGTGGTGGCCAGTGGCGGTCGCGTTCTGGGCGTTACGGCGTGTGCCAGAAATGTCGCCGAGGCCAAGAAACGAGCCTACAAGGCGGTCAATCTAATCGATTGGCCGGAAGGTTTTTGCCGCAGCGATATCGGCTGGCGGGCAATTGATCGTTAGATATTTAAGGTCAGGACAAACACGCCATGGACGACAAAACACGCGCCGATGTGCAGAACATCGACCCGTCTTATGATGAGGCCCGGGAAATCGTCTACGGCATGACTTATGATCAATGGAAGCGCGACCATCAGGAACCGGCGACGGACGAACAAAAACGGCTGTATGAAGAAACCATGCCCTTGCACGCGAAGATCAGCGGGCACACCTGAAATTTAGCGCAAATCGGCGAAAAACTTTTTCAGCAAATCGGCTGCCGAGGATTCTTCCAGGCCGCCGATCACTTCCGGCCGGTGATGGCAGGTCGGTTGTTCGAATACCCGTGCGCCATGATCGACGCCGCCGCCCTTGGCATCGTAGGCACCGAAATAAAGCCTGCGGATGCGGGCGAATGATATGGCGGCGGCGCACATGGGACAGGGCTCAAGGGGGACGTACAGATCGCAATTTTCGAGGCGCGGATTGGCCAGTTTGGTGGCCGCTTCGCGGATCGCCAGAATTTCGGCATGGGCGGTTGGGTCGTTTTGTTGTTCGGTCCGGTTACCGGCCCAGGCCAAAACCTCGCCGCTGACAGTATCGACAACGACCGCCCCGACCGGCACTTCGCCCCGGCCGGCGGCCTGACCCGCTTCCTTCAAAGCCATTTCCATGTAGGTTTTATCCATGCCATGAGAGTGAACCCTGCAGACCGCTGGCGTCAATACGCGTTTGCTTTTCGTCTCGTGCCAACACCGATCAGGGCGCTTATGTGCAGCAGGATATACAAAGGCACGATGAAGCCCGGTATCATCGCCAGCGGCAGGGATGCCATCAGCGCGGTGGTCGGCCCATCGCTTGTAAAGAATGTGCCAAAAGTTCCCGAAGCCAGAGTCCCGGTTGCCACCGCGACGACGAAGTCAAACAGACCAAGGGCATTCCAGATGACAAACTTGCGGCTTTGCCCATAGGTCGTGTCCCGCAGCAATTTTAGGGCGATAAACGGCGCGGTGACGCCGATAGCCATATCGCCAAGACCCGCCGGATAAGCGAAAAAGGCTGGCAACATATCCAGGAAGTAAAGGATCATAAAGGTTGATCCAACGACCCGCCAGGACTGGATCAAGGTCAGGGTTACCGGATCAAGATTGCGGATGAAGGCGCGAAAAGCGGTTGAAACCGTATAGATCAGAAAAAATACCGCCACCGGGATACCGATGCCAACCAGGAATCCCAGGGGCGGTTGGCCGGGCGTGGCGCGGAAAAATCCTGAATGGGCGGCGTTCAGGGATATGGCGAACCACAGGATAACGGCGGCGGCAATCCAATAGGGAATTGATTTGGATTTGCCGTTCTGACTTGTCGATGTGGTGGCTGTTTTCAGTGTTGTCGTGGTCATGGTATTGTTCCTTTATTTTATGTGTAGTTACACTCTTTCGGTCAAATAAAAAGCCGTCAATTATGCCGTTTTGGCATGGCGGGCGGCTTCGATAACACCCGCCAGGTTTTGCAATATTTCATCCCGCCCCTGCTCGCCAATTCCGGCCAGGATCGCCGCCTGGGCGGATCGCCACAGGGGCTTGGCCTGTTCGAGAATATTCCACCCGGTTTTGGTCAACTGGATAATCCGCACCCGTTTGTCTGGTCCTGCAAACATTTCGAGATACCCGAGGGCCTTCAAGGGTCGCAGGTTACGGGTCAGGGTAGTGCGATCCATGACCATGATGTCGGCCAGTTTGCCAACCGCTATCTGCCCGGTGATCGAGGTCGCCAGCAGCAGGGAAAACTGGGTTCCCTTCAGGCCCACCGGTTCCAGCTTGCCATCGTATACCTGGCTAACGGCGCGAACCGCCTTGCGCAGGCCAAAGCCGATGCACCTGGCGGCTTCGGCCCGGTCGGCGCTGGCAACAATATTTTCGGGAACGATATTGGTCATATAGGTGTATATACACTCTTTTCTTCATCTGTCAACTCCGGCGACTTTCATCGCCGCTTGCGATCCAACCGGTTCACACTTACATTCCGGTGATATGGAAACACCAGTCATCGGCATAACTCTCGATTCGGAAGACGCGGGCGGATATTCGAAATTTCCGTGGTATGCCCTGCGCCAGAACTACGCCGGTGCCGTCAGCGCCGCCGGCGGCCTGCCGCTGGCCCTGCCCCATGAACCTGATCTGGTCGATCAATACCTGGACCTGATCGATGGCCTGATCATTACCGGCGGAGATTTTGATGTGAACCCGGCCCTGTTCGGGGCCAATGCCAAGCACGCCACGGTCAAGACCAAAGACGCCCGCACCGGGTTCGAACTGGCCGTTACCAAGGGCGCGCTGGCACGCGACATGCCGGTGCTGGGCATCTGCGGCGGTCAGCAACTGCTGCATGTGATTTTGGGCGGCAAGCTGATCCAGCACCTTGCCGACACCCTGGACCCGACCGTTGCCGACCCCATCGCACACGAACAACCCAACCCTCGGGACCAGGCCGGTCATTCGGTTGACATCATGCCGGGCACCCTGCTGCACCGCATCGTCGGTCAGGATGTGCTGGCGGTCAACAGCGCCCACCACCAGGCCGCCGAAGATATCCCCCAGGGTATTGTTATCAATGCCCGTGCTCCGGATGGCGTTATCGAAGGCATGGAAGCACCGCAATACGGGTTCTGCCTGGGCGTTCAGTGGCACCCGGAATTTCATATTTGCGATGGCGACAAAAAAATCATGGAAGCCTTCGTAACAGCCGCCGGGAAAGCAACATGAGCGACGATGGCGGCGAGCGCATTGCTAAAGTGATGGCACGGGCCGGGATGTGTTCCAGGCGCCAGGCCGAACGCTGGATCGGTGATGGCCGGGTCAAGGTGGACGGTGTTGTGTTGAGCACACCGGCGGTGACCGTGACGGCGAGCAGTATTATCCTGGTTGACGACAAACCCCTTCCCAGCCCGGCCGAAACCCGGTTGTGGCGCTACCACAAGCCGCCGGGACTGCTCACCAGCCACGGTGACCCGCAAGGTCGTGCGACCGTATTTGACCGCCTGCCACGGGAAATCGGCCGGGTCATTTCCATCGGTCGGCTTGATTTGAATTCAGAAGGTTTGCTGCTGCTGACCAACGATGGCGAACTGGCCCGCAAACTGGAACTGCCGGCCACCGCCTGGCAACGGCAATACCGGGTCCGGGTATACGGGGTGGTCAACCCGGACCGGCTGGCCGCACTGGCCAAAGGCATCACCATCGACGGCATCAAATACGGTGCCATCGACGCCGCCCTGGAAAGCACGGCGGGACGCAATTCGTGGCTGAGTGTGGCCTTGAGCGAGGGCAAAAACCGGGAAATCCGCAAAGTGCTGGAACACCTGAAACTTGAGGTCAACCGGCTGATCCGTGTTTCCTTCGGCCCCTTCAGCCTGGGCCAGATGAGCCGGGGCCAGGTGATGGAAATATCAGGCAAGATATTGCGCGACCAGGTCATCGCAACGGGGGCAGGAAAAAGCCGCAGCAAGGGCTGGGCCAAGGCGAAAAAGAAACCGGTGCGAAAGAAAACCCGGTCGTGAGGATTATTGGCGGGCGCTTTCGCGGTCGCAGTCTGGCCGCGCCAAAAGGCCTGGATGTGCGTCCCACATCTGACCGGGCACGGCAGGGTGTGTTCAACATCCTGGCCCATTCCATCGACTGGCCCGGATTGCAGGACATAACCGTGGTCGATGTTTTTTCCGGTACCGGCGCGTTCGGGCTGGAAGCGCTGTCCCGTGGGGCCGGGTACGCCGTGTTCGTGGATAACAATCCGACCGCCCTGAAATGCGCCAAGGGCAATGCCGCCGCCTGTGGTATGGGCCGCAATTTGATTGCCCTGAAACTGGATGCCACCCACTTGCCGCCACCGCCAAGGGTGGCCAAGACTCCGGCGGCCCTGGCCTTCCTCGATGCGCCTTATGAGCAAAACATGACCGGCCCGGCCCTGCTTGGCCTGGCCCACAAAGGCTGGATCGGTGCGGGGGCCATTGTCGTCGTCGAAGTGGCGGCAGACGAAGAGGTGCCATTGGCCACCGGTTACAGCCAGATCGACGAGCGCACCTACGGGGCCGCCCATCTGCTGTTTTTCAGGTACGAATAAAGCCGTCGATCCGGTAGCGAAAATCGTCGTCCTTGTGGCGTTCCGGATGGGGCGCGAAATGCCAGTGCCAGGATTGGCAAGGCGATCCCATTTGTTCCGGTATCTTTGCCCCCAGCAAGGGATCAGAGCGGGAAATGATCGTGTCGCCTGCCATCACGGCATGTTCGGTCTCGGTCATCAGGCACACCGTGCCGGGACACTTCACCAAGGCTGCCAGATGGCTCTCAATCATCGCCTTGCCATCGACCGTGCCACCGGACCGGGCCGCGTGTTCCAGGGGGATCACCGGCAACTGGCTGACTAAATTGGCCGATATGGTCAAATCGGCGTGGGGCCAGGAACCGGATTCGGTTAAGTCCTGTTCCAGCAAAGTCACATTAGAGTAGCCAGAAACAACCCGACGCACGTTTCGCAAGTGCAGGATATCGACCAGTGTGACGGCTTCAAACATCGCCGACAACTGGCCAAGCGGGATATCGAACAGCCCGCCCGATCCCAGCACCACGACCCGGTTTTTGCTCGCGCACATTCCAGCCGCTTGCATCATCAAGGCCCGGCTGGCGTCAAGATGAGATGCCCAGGTCAATAGGCAACGCTTGTGGCGGGCTTCCAGGCCGATGGCTTCTTTCAGATAGCCCATGGACCGGGCCTTGCGGGAACACGGCGTGGTCAGATATTTGACGATCTCGAGCAGCATTAGCGGCGGCCAAACAGCTTCTCGATATCGGCCCGTTTCAGTTCCACATAGGTCGGTCGGCCATGGCTGCACTGGCCGGAATGAGGGGTCGCTTCCATTTCCCGCAGCAGGGCGTTCATTTCTGCCGCGTTCAGCCGACGACCGGCGCGCACACTGCCGTGACAGGCCATTTTCGCGGTCACATCGCCGAGCCTGTCCTGCAAGGCCAGGGTTTGATCGCTCTCAGTCAGATCATCGGCCAGATCGCGGACCAGGCCCTGAATATCGCATTCGCCCAACAGTGCCGGGGTCTCCCGCACGACCACGGCACCGGACCCGAAGGCCTCGATCAGCAAGCCCAGTTCGGCCAGTTCGGCAGCGCGGGCGATCAGGCGTCCGGCAGCGGTTTCGTCCAGTTCGACCACTTCCGGGATCAACAGGCCCTGGCGGGCGACGCCGCCGGTTTGCAGGGCCGTCTTGATCTTTTCCTGGACCAGCCGTTCGTGGGCCGCGTGTTGATCGACAATAACCAGGCCATCGGCGGTTTCGGCGACAATGTAGGTTTCGTGCAGTTGGGCGCGGGCGACGCCCAGGGGATAGTCGGGCAATTGCCGATCAGCGACCGGGTCATTTTCGACCACCGGCGCTTGCGGCCTGAAAAATTCAGACGCCCGTTCGGCCAGTCCGGGACTAGCGTATCCAGACGAAGCCGCCGGTCGTGCCATCGGCAAGGTTGCGGGTCGAAAAGCCCCCAGGGCTAAATCTGAAACACTGCTCGAGGCCCGGTGCCCGGCCCCGGCCAGCGCGTGTTTGATGGCGCTGACGATCAGGCCCCGCACCAGGCCTGTATCGCGAAAACGGACTTCGGTTTTGGCCGGATGCACGTTGACATCGACCTCGCCCACCGGCACGTCGAGAAACAGCGCCACCAGGGGATAGCGGTCAGACGCGAGAAAATCCCGGTAGGCCCCGCGCAAGGCCCCGAACAACAGCTTGTCGCGCACCGGTCGGCCATTGACGAACAGGAACTGCAAGGCCGAATTGCCCCGGTTCAGGGTCGGCAGTCCGGCGTACCCGGTCAGGCGCAGGCCTTCCCGCTCAGCATCGATGGCCAGCGCATTGTCGGCGAAGTCCCGGCCCATGATGGCCCCTAAGCGCCGCAATCGAGCGTCCAGCAAATCACCCTGCCCGGCCACCATATCGAGCCGTTTGCGGTCGCCATCGATCAGGCTAAAGGCGATTTCTGGTTGGGCCATGGCCAGGCGATTGATGATATCGACGCAGTGGTTCAATTCGGTCCGTTCGGTTTTGAGGAACTTGAGCCGGGCCGGCGTGGCGAAAAAAAGATCCCGAATTTCCATGCGCGAACCAGGTCCCAAAGACGCCGGTTCGACCCGGCCGATGACCCCGCCTTCGACCGACAGGGTCCAGGCACTATCGCCGTCCGCCGTGCGGCTGGTCAGGGTCAGTCGACTGACGGCGCCGATTGAGGCCAGCGCCTCGCCGCGAAAGCCGAGGCTGGAAATGGCCAGCAAATCGTCGCCCGGCAGCTTCGACGTGGCATGGCGTTCGACCGCCAGCCCCATATCGTCCGGCTCCATGCCGTGGCCGTTATCGGTGATCGAGATCAGATTGCGGCCGCCATCACGGACCACCACATCAATGCGCGTGGCCCCGGCATCGATGGCGTTTTCGACCAGTTCCTTGACCGCCGAGGCCGGGCGTTCGACCACTTCACCGGCGGCGATGCGGTTGACGATATTTTCCGGCAGGCGGCGAATGATCATGCCGGTTTGCCCATCTTTGCCAGATAGTCCCGCGCCAGCACTTTGCCCTGCTCGACGGCGGGCTGATCGAAGGCATCGACGCCTAACAAGTGGGCGGCAATCATGGTTTCCAGCATGAAATGCATGAGCAATCCGCCGAGCACTTTTTCATCGAGCCGGTCGAGGGCTATAATGCGGGTCGGGCAGCCGTTGGCGGCCAAAGTCGCCGCCGTCGCCCGCTGTTCCACGTCCATCAAATCGCCGAGTGTATGGTCTTTCAGATAGGCCAGCGACGGATCGTTATCGCCGCCGCCGCCGATATCGCCGCCGGACCCGGCCACATCCAGCAACAAGAGCGTGAACATCTTGTCATGAGGACCATCCAGATATAGCTGCAACTGGCTGTGCTGGTCGGTGGTGCCGACGGCGCGGACGGGGGTGGTGCCCTTACCATCCTTGCCCAGGCTTTCGGCCCACAACTGCTGATACCAGGCTCCGAAACTGGCCAGCCGGTCCACATAAGGCATGATCACCGTGATCGCCGTGCCCCGTTCCCACAACAGCGCCATGCTCAGTGCCGCACCAACGGCGGGCGGGCACTGGGCCGGATCGGTGCTGGCCAGGGCATTGTCCAGGACCTGGGCGGCACCGGCCCGTATAGCATAAGCATCGAGCCCGGCAATCATGGCCGGCAACAGGCCAACCAGGGACAGTACCGAAAACCGGCCACCGATGCCGGGGTTATGATCGAGCGCCTGCAAACTCCAGTCGGTGCCCAGGCGGCGCAAGGAATTGTCACCGGGTTCGGTGATGATCAGCATATGACGTGCGACATTTTCATTGCCGACTGCGGCGACCAGCACATCGACGCAGACCATCAATTGGGACAAGGTTTCCGCCGTGCCGCCGGACTTGGAAATAACCAGAAAACCGGTGCGGGCGAGATCGATGGCGGCGAACAGGGTATCGAAGGTATCGGGGTCAATGTTATCCATGAAATACAGTTTCGGTGCCCCCGGCAGGGGCCCGAAACCCCGGTCCGCCAAGGCGCTGACAGTTTGCCCGCCCAGGCTGGAGCCGCCGGTGCCGAGGATCACCACATGGTCAAAATCCCGACGGAACCGCTCGACAACGGGTTTTAGTCGATCAAGATCAGCCGTGTCGCCCGGTAATTTAAGTAACGGCCGAGAACGATTATCATGGGCGGCGCGGATTTTTTCAAGCGCCGCCGAGGTCTGTTCCAGGACCGCCCCATAGGCCTGTTGATCAAGCCCGCCGGCACCTATGGCGGTGGCAAAACAGTCTTTGATTTCCTGATGGTAAAGCATGACCCGTCCCTGGCTGATTCCCCGGCCCTGATATTAGAGCCTATAACGGTCAAATGGAATCACTCTGATGGGGCAGATCGGCTTGTTCGGGTAGGCGCGGCGTAGCCCACGCGATGCGGCGCATCGGGCAAGGGTCGCAACGACCCCGACGGACCCATATGCCC
>CBFDVE010000010.1:0-16227 GCA_965613205.1 uncultured Rhodospirillaceae bacterium | reverse complement strand
TTCTCTTGAAAAGGAAAAAAACGTCCCGGCCGGCACGCCGGGCCGAGCCCGCTCCCCCTCCGCCCGCAAAAATTTACATCCGCATGGCCCCGTTCGACGTCGCCCTCTCGAAGGGGCGGTTCCGGCCTGTCGCCGTTATCCTTGAAGCGGTGGACCGGCCCGCGAGTGCCCGGATATGTGCCCTTGAACCCCGCGTGCGTGACGCCCTTGCGCAGGGTTTGTCCTTGACTAGACTTACCCTCAAGGAAGGCCGTTACGGCCTTGCCGAGGCCGCGGCCCCTTTGCCAGGAGCCGTCAACGCCGCCATGGGCTCGGCCGCCGCCGCCGCCGCCGTACTGACCCTCGGCGAACGCAGGGAGGGGAAGATCGTTTTCACGTCCGCCGTCACGTCCGTCCCCGACTGCCGTAATCTTGCGGGAAAGTGACATGAGCGCCTCAATTCGTCTGTTGATCGTGGATGGCTACCCGAAAGCCTCGCGCGAAGAACTCGTGGGCTGCGGGGCGGGCACGGCGGGCGATCTTTACGTTAAAATGCTCGATGGCCTCATGGACGGCCTCGCCGCCAGGATCGTCTATCCGAGCGATACCGGGGCGGGCCTGCCCAAGGGCATGTCCTTGGCCGATTTCGACGGCGTCGCCTGGACCGGATGCAACCTCAACGTCTATGACGCCAGCGCGGCGGTCAAAACCCACCTGGATCTGGCCCGGGCCGTGCTCGACGCCGGAATCCCGGCTTTCGGCAGTTGCTTCGGGGCGCAACTGGCGGTAACGGCCACCGGCGGCGAGGTCCGGGTCAACCCGCGCGGGCGGGAAATGGGCATCGCGCGAAAAATATCCCTGACCGATGCGGGGCGGGCCCACCCCATGTTCGCGGGCCGGAATTCCGCCTTCGAGGCCTTTATCAGCCATAACGACGAAATCGTCACCCTGGGGCCCAACGCCCTGCATCTGGCGGGCAATATCCACACCCCCATCCAGGCCGTTTGCGTGACACAGGGCAAGGGAACCTTCTGGGCGGTCCAATATCATCCCGAACTGGACCTTCACGAAATGGCGCGGCTTATTTCATGCCGGTTCCGGGTCATGGTCCGGCAGGGCTATTTCCGCAACATCGAGGCCGGGATGGAGGTGGTCGACCTGATGGAAACCCTGCACGGCGATCCCACACGCAAGGACATCGCCTGGATGCTCGGCATCGACGGTGACGTCACAAACGCCGCCATGCGGACCAACGAGGTCGGGAACTGGCTTAAAAAACAGGTCGTTCCGGCGTTAAATGGCCGATAAGGCCGGACTCCGGGCCTTCCGGGAAGGCCGGTTCGAAGATGCTGCCCGGTCCTTCGCGCAGGCTTTCGAGGCAGACCCCGGCAACGCCGCCCTCGCCCTAAATCTGGGCGTGGCGCTGAAGGCCTGCGGGCGTTTGCGGGCGGCGGTGGAGGCCTTTAAGGGCGCGATTGAACTCGAACCCGGTTACGCCGAGGCCCACTTCAATCTGGGCAACGCCGCCAGGGAAGAAGGCGATTTAAGGGGGGCCGAGCGAAACTATCGGGCGGCGCTTCAAATCAAGCCCGGTTATTCCCAGGCCCTGAACAACCTGGGCGGCGTCTTGGCGGACTTGAAGCGCCCGGACCGGGCCGCCGATGTTTTCTCCCAAGCCGTGGCCGCCCGGCCCGACGACGCCGAGGCGCTGAACAATTTGGGCAACGCTTTACTGAAACTCAATAAGCGGGGCGAGGCCGAGGCCTGTTTCCGCCGCGCCCTGGTGCTCGACCCCCATGACGCCAGGGTCAGGCTTAATCTGGGCGGAGCCCTCGAAGCGGGCAACCGCCTCGAAGAAGCCCTGGCGGTTTACGAGGGGGCCCTGGAGCAGGCTCCCGGCTGCTCGGACCTGAAGCTGCGGCGCGCCATGGCCTTGCTCGCCCTCGGGCGAGACGCCGAGGGTTGGGCCGCCTTTGAGGAAAGGTGGCGTCTAAACGCCGCCGCCGTTCCCCCCGGACCGCGCTGGGACGGGACGGCGCTGGACGGCGCGCGCCTGTTGCTTTGGGCCGAACAAGGGTTCGGCGACGCCATTCAGTTCGCCCGTTATGTTCCGCTGGCCGCGGCCCGTGGCGGGCGGGTCGTCCTGGCTTGTCCCGGCAAACTCGTTCGCCTGTTTGCAACCCTGGACGGGGTTGCCGAAGTCGTTCCCCTGGAACATTTACCCGTTTACGATCTGCAAGCGCCGTTGATGAGCCTGCCCGGCTTGTTTCCCGAGCCGATTGCGCAACACGCGCCGTACCTCCGCCCCGATCCAGCTTTAAGCGCTACATGGAAATCCCGCATCGGGGGGGGAGAAAGGATCAAAGTGGGGCTGGCCTGGCGGGGAAGCCCCACCCACGAAAACGACGCAGAACGGTCCATGGCCGCGTCGTTCCTGGGCCCGTTGTTGGAGGTTCCCGGCATCGATTTTTTCAGCCTACAGGTGGGCGCCTCGCCTCCCGACGGTCTCGCCGATCTTGCTCCCGAATTGAACGATTTCGCCGATACGGCGGCGGCCATGGCCGGCCTCGACCTGGTGATCTCGGTCGATACGGCCCAGGCCCATCTGGCCGGAGCCCTTGGCGTTCCGCTTTGGCTGGCCCTGGCGTTCGCCCCGGAATGGCGGTGGCCGAGGGCAGGGAAAACGACGCCCTGGTATGGGTCGGCCCGCCTGTTCCGCCAGCCCGCGCCCGGCGATTGGCAAGGCTTGTTGAAAGACATGGTTGGCGCTCTTTACGATTCGTTTACCACAGGGGCCTAGAATTTATAGTAATTCAAGATGGAGAAGACCCATGGGCAGCGCCGCGAAAACAAAGAAACATTTAAAAAGAAAGCTCCACATCAAGGACGATTACGACGGAAACCTGGACGCCCGGTCCGTCACCGTCCACGTCGGGGCGACCCTGCACGGAGACGTCGGCGCGGATCGGGTCGTCGTCCTCGGCGCGGTTTTGGGCGTGATTAAGGCGAAGACGATTTCCATCGGTCCGCTCGGCCGCATCGAAGGCGAATTGCAATATGGCCGCCTGAGCGTCGATCCCGGCGCGCGCATCGAAGCGCGCTGCATCCCGGCTTAGGAGTCCCGAGCCTGCCCTTGCCGCCCTCGGCGTCGATTCGATCATCACCGACCAGGAACGTGAGCGTAGTGATTAACGAGGCTGTTTGTTGCATTTGCCCCGGCATCGAACATCCCGTAAACTTGTGTCCATGACCAAGTTACTTGAACAAGCCGTAACCGTCGCCACCACCGCCCTGACCGAAGAGGACCAGGACAAGCTCGCGCTTTTGCTCCTTGACGAGGCCAAGCGCCTTTCCGTCATGGAAGGCCTCGCCGATATCGAGGCCGGGCGCGTCGTCCCGCATAGCGAGGTGAAGGCCTGGCTGGAAAGCTGGGGAACCGAAAACGAGTTACCCCCGCCGTTGTGCAAGTAGTTTGGTCGCGCAACGCAATTAACAACATTACCGCCATCCGCGCCTATATCGCGGAGGACGATCCATCGGCAGCCTCTCGAATAGCGGCAAGAATCCTGGAAGCAGGAAACGCATTGGAAGTCTTTCCCGACAGAGGGCGGGGAAGCGAGCTGCTTAATTTTCGTGAACTTATTATCGTTGGCACACCATACGTCCTTGTGTATCAGGTCGTGGGCGAAGCCGTCGAAATTGCGAGCATCTGGCATACGTCGCAGAATTGGGGTTAGGTTAACCGATTGCTTAAGGCGTTCCGCTTGCAACGCCCAGGTCTGCCAGAACCTCTTTGACGGCGGCGACGGCGCCCCGCATTTCATCGCTTCCCAAAGCGCCGATGCAGCCCATCCGGAAGCTGGGCTCTTTTGTTAGCTTCCCCGGATAGATAATGAAGCCCCTTTCCTTCAGGCCATAATAAAATGCCTTGAAGTTGAAGGCCTTGTCGCCGGGCATGTGGAAGGTGACGATGATCGGGGCCTGGAGGGCGTCGGCCAGAAAGGTTTTAAAGCCGAGCCCGCGCATGCCCTCGATCAGGATCGCGCAATTTTCCCTGTAGCGCATGAGCCGCCCCTCCCGGCCGCCCTCGGCGTCGAACAGGGTCAGGGCCGCATCGAGCGCGGCGATGACATGGGTCGGCGGAGTAAAGCGCCACTGTTTGGTCGCTTCCATGGTCTGCCACTGGTCATAGAGATCAAGAGACAGGGAATGGGCGTTGCCTTGGCTGGCGATCAGGGCCGATTTGCGGATGATCGCGAAGCCCATGCCGGGAACCCCCTCCAGGCATTTGTTGGACGAGGCCATGACCGCATCGAAGCGGATTTCTGCGGCGTCCAGTTCAATCGCCCCGAAGGCGCTCATGGCGTCGACAATCAACGGGTTGCCACGTTCGGCACAGATGGCGGCGATCTCGGCGACCGGATTGAGGATGCCCGAGGTGGTTTCACAGTGAACCATGATGACGTGGAAGATATCGCCGTCACTGGTCAGTATGCGGGCCACGTCCTGCGGGTCGGGCGGCGTGTCTTCCGGGGTTTCCAGGGTGACAAAGGCCCGGTCCATGTACCTAAGGATTTTCGCCATGCGGTGGCCGTAGGCCCCGTTGATCAGGATCAGGGACTTGCCGGTGCGGGGAACCAGAGTGCCCAGCGTCGCCTCGACGGCGAACGTGCCGCTGCCCTGAACCGGCACGCAGACATGATCATCAGCGGCGTTGGCGATGGCCAGAATGCGCCTGAGCATGGCGCCGTTGGTTTCGATAAAACCACTGTCGCGGGAGCCCCAGTCGTGCAGCATGGCCTGTTTCGTTTCCGGGGCCGTGGTCAAGGGGCCGGGAGTGAGCAGGAAAGGGTCACCGGTGGGGCTGGGCATGGCGTAAATCCTCGACTGGAATCGCCGCAGTATCGGGCATAAACGGGCAAATTACCACAAAATAATTCATTGAAACATATCAACACGTTAGACCTCAAGAAGTGGAATTCGTCGCTAAATTTTCGAGCGAGTCGCGCAGTCGTGCCAGGTCGTCGCCGTTCGCCGGCAGCCCGAATCTGACCCATTGGGGCCGTTCTGAAAATATACGGACCAGGATACCCTGGGCGGCAAGCCCGCCGTACAAGTCCGCCCCGTTCACTGTTTCACAAAGGCGAAACAGCGGCGTACCGCCGATGATGGATAGTCCGCACTGCGACAAAACGCCGTCCAGGGCGGCGGTATCCTTGAGCAGACGCCTCAGGGTTTTGGTCCGCCACTGGTCATCGCCGAGCGCCTGGGTGGCGATGGCCAGGGTCGGGCCGGGCACCGCCCACGGGCCAAGTGCTGTTTCCAGCCTGATTGTGACGTCCCGGTCACCCACGGCGAAGCCTAATCTGGCGCCGGCCAGGCCATAGAATTTTCCGAAAGAACGCAGCACAATCATCCCCGTAATTGCAGACTGGCCGCATACGCCGATCTCGGGCCGACAATCGGCAAAAGCCTCGTCGACGACAAGAAGCCCGCCTTTCGCCGCCATGTGCCTGGCGGCGGCGACTATTTCAGGGCCCGGAATTTCCCGGCCATCGGGGTTGTTGGGGTTGACGACGACCGCGATATCGCTGCCTGTCGCGGCCGTTAACGTGTGACATATTCGGGTCTCGTGACCGGCGGCGCGCCAGCAAAGTTCGTGTTCTGCGTAGGTCGGGCCGACGACGGCGACGGTACATTTTGCAAACAATCTAGGCAGGGCCTGAATGATCGCCTGTGTCCCGGGCGCGGCAACAACCCCGGCCTGCCCGGCAATGCCATAGGCCTGTCGTGCCGCAAGCAACAAAACGTGCAGATCGGCCTGATCGGGCAGGCGGTGCCAGAATTTTGGATCGATGCGCCCGACCGGATAGGGCATCGGGTTTATACCGGTCGAAAGATCGAGCCATCCATTTTGCGGTCGGCCATACTCGGCCTCGGCCTTTGTCAGGTTTCCGCCATGGGGAAGACGTTCAGTCATTGCGGCTCGGGTGCCTTTTTTTTGCCAGCCATTTTCAGCCACCGTTTCTGGCATTTTTGCCGCCTGTTAGGCAAAGAAAATCTGTCGGGTGCGGGGCTCGGCCTGGTCGCTAACGGTCAATTTTCAACAAACAAACAACAAAAACCAAAAAAAACCTGGCCGTTGCTGTAGGGTCATTCTTAAAAGACGCGACTGATTGCGACTTTATTTAAGGACCCCGGCCATGTTTGCCGAACAACGACGCAGTTCCATCCTTGAACTACTGGTCCGGCGCGGCTCGGTTTCGGTGACCGAACTGCACCGCCGCCTGAAGGTTTCACGGGAAACAATTCGTCGCGATATCAACACCCTTGCCGACGCCCACAAGCTGCAAAAAACCCACGGCGGGGCATTGTCTCTGGACTCCATCGAACCGGCGATTGGCGAACGCATGTCGGTCAACATAGACGGCAAGCGGGCGATCGGCCGGCGCGCCGCCAGCATGGTCGCCGACGGGGCCTCGCTGATCATCGATTCCGGCACCACCACGTTGTGCCTGGCCGAGGCCTTGACCCCGCGCCACAAATTACTGGTTTACACCAACGATATCCAGGTCGCCGCCCGCCTGGCCGGTCGCCATGACAACCGGGTTTTCATTCTCGGTGGCGAAGTGGTCGGCGGCGAAGGGGCCATGGTCGGGCGGGATACCACGACCATGCTGGAAAACTATTATGCCGACTTCGCCTTTGTCGGTGCCAGTGCCATATCATCGGACCGGGGCCTGACCGATTACACCCGGGAAGCCGCCGAACTTCGCAAGCTGATGCTGACCAACGCCCGCACCACGGTATTGCTGGCCGATCATTCAAAATTCAAGCGGGTCGCGCCGGTCCGTGTCTCGGCCCTGGAACATCTCGATCACCTGATCACCGACACGACGCTGAAGGGCGGTGACGCCACTTATTTCAAGAAGCTGGCCTGCGAGGTTCTGGTCGCCAGATAGCTACTTGCGGGCTTGCCACGAATCGAGAAGACCGCGCGCATTATTGATTGCCGGTTGAACCGCTTCGTAGAACTGCCGGGTCTGTTGCGAATCCCGGCAACGATGGGCGTTGTGGTGTAGTCCCTTGATCATGACGCGTTCTCCTTCGTTGCGGCATCAAGAATACTCGCCGTTGGCGGCAATGGCGGCTTTCGCCTGTGCAAGTTCTCCGGCTTGTTCCAGGACAGGATAGCAAATAGCGACGATGTGGGAATGGATGCGTTTCAGATCGCGCAGGATATCCATGTGCAGGGCGCTGGTTTCGATACTTTCCGGGCGGCCTTCGCGCAGGCGGGCCATATGGTTTTCGGCCCCCCGTCGCTCCATGGCGTTGACGATTTTCTTTTCCGCCAGCAGTTGCCGGGCCAGCTTGATGTCATCTGAAATGAAAATGCCCAGGGCCAGTTTCAGATTGTCGGCGACTTTCCGATGCAAGGCTTCGATCTCGTTCAGGCCATCGGGTGAAAAGTGCATTTTGCGCTTTATTTTTTTGGCCGCGATGCCCATCAGATTTTCGATGATGTCGCCGATATGTTCCAGATCGGTGATGAAGGTCAGAATGTTGGTCACCCGGCGACTGTCATCGTCTTCCAGCTTTTCGCGGCTGGCCTCGGTCACATACAGCTTGATCGCCTCGTGCAGTCGGTCAACGGAATCATCAATCTTGGCCACTTCGCCAGCCAGTTTGCGATCATCCGTGCGCAATGCGTCCAGGCTGCGGCGGATCATTTGTTCGACCAGATCGCCCATGCGCATGGTTTCCCGCGCCGCACTGGCCAGCGCGATGGTCGGTTCGCTAATGTTGGCCCGGTCCAGATGATGGGCCGCACCGGGGTCGGTCGGAACCGGTTCCGGGGGTTGCAGGGCGGTGGTCAGTTTGGCCATGCGTTCGGTCGCCAGGATAGACAAAATGGCAATGATCAGATTGAACAGGGTATGGAAATTAACCACCTGACGGGCCGCATCGATTTCGATGTCGGCGATATAAGGCGAAATGATGCCGATCAGCGGCAGCAAGATGATGCAGCCGATCACTTTAAACAGGGCATTGCCCAACGGCACCCGCCGGGCCAGCGGCCCTTCGGCCCAGGTGGCGATGATGGGGGGCAGGGTGCCGCCCAGATTAGCCCCCACAACCAGCGCAAATGAGAGCGGCAGGGAGGCCACGCCGCCACTGGCCAGCGACATGATCAGCAACACCACGGCGAGGCTGGAATGGGCCAGCCAGGTCAGCAGGGCGGCGATCAGAACGGCCAGCAGGGTTTCATCGGCGAGGGCCACAAATATTTCCTGCAAGACCACGGAGTCCCGCATCGGTGCCGACGTGGCGACAATCAATTTCAAGGCCAGCAGCATGATGCCCAGGCCGATGGCGGCCCGGCCCAGTTGCCGGGTTATCGTTCGTTTGGCGTTGGTATGGGCGACAAATCCGGCCAGCATCATCACCGGAGAAAGCAAACTGATATCGAACGACAAGACCTGGGCGACCAGGGTGGTGCCGATATCGGCCCCCAGCATGACCGCCAGGGCCGGTGCCGTCGCCAACAGTCCGCGACTGGCGAACGAGGCCACCATGAATGCCGTCGCCGTGCTGCTTTGCAAAATACCGGTGACGCCGATGCCGACGGCCAGGGCCTTGAACCGGTTATCGACACTGCGGCCGATGGCCTGACGCAGGTTTGAGCCAAAGGCCCGTTCGATGCCGGTACGGACCATGCGCATTCCCCACAGCAACAGCGCCACCGCGCCAAGCAGATTGATCAGCAATTGTGTTGCGGAAATGGTCAGGGGCTCCTTATTCTTGGTACCGTAATATTTCCGTAATATAACGTCAAATTTGTGGGGGCCAATGAATATTCCGATTGTTCGCAAGCTGCCGTTTTTTTATGGCTGGGTCGTTGTCGGCACGGCTTTCATCACCATGGCTATTGCGGTCAACGCACGGACTTCTTTCTCGCTGCTGTACCCGGCCATTCTGGGTGAGTTCGGCTGGAACCGGGGCATGACGGCGGGCGTCTTCTCGGTCGGTTTCATCGCCTCGGCTATGATTATTCCGATCATCGGTATGGCCATGGACCGCTGGAGCCCGAGGGTGGTTATCCCTCTGGGGGCGGCCCTGGTCATTGCCGGCCTGATCGGGGCCACCATTGTTTCGACGCCGCTCGGATTCTATGCGACGCTTGGCGTGATGATGGTCAGCGGCACCATCGGTATGAGCTACATCAGCCATTCCATGTTTTTGCCCAACTGGTTTGTCAAACGGCGCGGACTGGCCATTGGTATCGCCTTTTCCGGAGTCGGGGTGGGCGCCATCATCATCCTGCCGTGGGTCGGCGGCGTCATCGACGGGACCGGGTGGCGGCAAGCCAGTATGGCCCTGGCCGTGGTCGTCGCCGTGATTGTGCCCGTGAATATTCTGCTGCAACGCAAGCGACCGGAAGATCTGGGCCTGAAGGCCGACGGCGAACAACAGTGCGATCTGGAAACAGCCGCCCCGGCGACCAATCTGGTGGTCGACAAGGCCTGGGTCGAAACCGACTGGACGCCCGCCCTGGCGGTGCGAACGTCACGTTTCTGGTGGATCACCCTGACCTATTTCACCGCCATGTTCGCCTGGTATTCTGTCGTCGTCCATCAGACCGCCTATCTGGTCGAAGTGGGTTTTGATACGGCCAGTGCCGCCACCGCGCTGGGGCTGGTGGGTCTGTTTGGTATCGTCGGCCAGATCGGCATCGGCGGCCTGTCGGACCGGGTCGGCCGGGAATGGGCCTGGACCCTGGCGCTGTTCGGGTTTGCCCTGTCATACGGGGCGCTGATCTTGCTGTCGGACGCACCGTCTCAATTGTGGCTTTACGTCATGATCATCACCCAGGGAGGCCTGGGCTACGGCCTGGCCACCATCTATGGCACGATCACGGCGGAAATATTCTCAGGCCCGAAATTCGCCACCATTTTCGGCATGACCAGCCTGGCGGCCAATCTGGGCGGCGGGGCCGGGCCCTGGGTGACCGGATACATTTACGATGCCACCGGCAGCTACATTCCGGCCTTCTGGCTTTGTATTGCCATGTTATTGATTTCCGCAATGGCCGTGTGGCGGGCCGGGCCGGGCAAGATCAGGCGGGTAGCGGGTCGGGCGAGCGGATAGTTTCGCCATTTATCGTGCACGACGCCAGGGCCAATTCAACAATCGCATCCGTAACGTCTTCCGGGGCTTGCAGGCTTTCCGGCTTTTCGCCCGGATAGGCGACGGTGCGCAAGCCCGTGCGGGTCGGGCCGGGGTCGAACAGATTGGCGCACACATTGGTTTTGACGTTTTCCGCGGCGTAGGTTTTAACCATACTTTCCAGCGCCGCCTTGGAAACACCGTAAGCGCCCCAGAAAGGCTTGTGCGTGGCCGCTTGTTCGGCGGTGATGAAAATCGCCCGCCCGGCGTCGGAAAGGCGCAACAATGGATCGAAACTGCGCAACAGCCGCCAGTTGGCGGTCAGGTTGATGGCCAGAGTGGCCTCCCATTCGCGGGGCGGGATTTGCGCCATGGGGGTCAGGCGGGTCAATATGCCGGCATTGCCGACCAATACGTCGAGCCGACCGAAACGCTCGTAGATCGACGCACCCATGCGGTCGATCATGTCAAAATCGGTCAGGTCGGCCGGCACCAGGGTGGCGTTTTCGCCGCCAATGGCTTGAATGTCGTCGTCCAGTTCTTCCAGTGCGCCCTGGGTCCGGGACAGCGCGATCACATGGGCCCCTTCGCTGGCGAAACGCAGGGCGATGGCCCGGCCGATCCCGCGCGAGGCCCCGGTGACCAGGGTGACGCGACCGTGCAAACGTCCTTCGGCCACCGGATCAGCCCTGACCGCGTTCACGTAACAACGACAATTGGACCGGTTCCGGCCCGTCTTCCTGGTCGGTCAGGCGCACCGGATAGTCGCCGCTGAAACAGGCATCACAGTGTTGTGGCGCCTGGCTGTTCCGGCCATTATAACCAAGAGCCCGATACAGCCCGTCGTCGGATATGAACGCCAGGGTATCGACGCCGATGGTCCGGCGCATTTGTTGCAGATCCATGCGCGAGGCCATCAACTCGTCACTTTCCGGGGTGTCGATGCCGTAATAGCAAGGATGGGCCGTCGGCGGACTGGAAACACGCATGTGCACTTCGGCGGCCCCGGCGGCCCGGACCATATCGACAATTTTGACCGATGTGGTGCCACGCACGATGGAATCATCGACCAGGATGACCCGCTTGCCGGCCAGGTATTTGCTGTTGGCGTTGTGTTTCAGGCGCACCCCCAGATTGCGAATTTGCTGGGTCGGTTCAATAAACGTGCGACCGACGTAATGATTGCGGATGATGCCCAGTTCGAACGGTATGTTGGCGTGTTCTGCATACCCCAGTGCCGCGGGAACGCCGGAATCCGGAACCGGGACGATAACATCGGCGTCCACATGGCTTTCCCGCGCCAGTTCGGCCCCGATGTTTTTGCGCACCTGGTAAATATTGGTGCCTTCCATATTGCTGTCGGGGCGGGCGAAATAGATGTATTCGAAAATGCAGAATTTGGTCGGCACGGTGATGAAGGGGGAATAGCTGTGCAGGCCACCTTTATCGATAACGATCATTTCACCGGGCGCAATATCACGCACGAATTCGGCCCCGATGATATCGAGCGCGCAGGTTTCCGAAGTCAGGATATGAGCGTTGCCGGTTTTTCCCAGGACCAGCGGGCGGACTCCGTGAGGATCGCGCACGCCGATCAGTTTTTCCCGGGTCATGGCGACCAGGGAATAGGCGCCCTCGACCCGGCGCAGGGCATCGGTCACCCGTTCGACCACATTGGCGGCGTCTGATATGGCGATCAGGTGAATGAAGGTTTCCGTGTCGCTGGTCGATTGGAAAATGCAGCCCCGGTCGATCAATGACCGGCGCAAAGACCGGGCGTTGGTCAGGTTGCCGTTATGGGCGATGGCCAGGCCACCGAATTTGAACTCCGCAAATAATGGCTGGACATTGCGAATGACCGTGTCGCCGCTGGTCGAATAGCGATTGTGGCCAATCGCCATCTCGCCGGGCAGGCGGGCGATGACATCTTGCGAATCGAAATTATCGCCGACCAGACCGAGGGCCCGGTGGGAATGAAATTGGCGACCGTCGTAGGAAACGATGCCGGCGGCCTCCTGGCCCCGATGCTGCAAGGCGTGCAGGCCGAGCGCCGTATGGGCGGCGGCATCGACATGGCGGCAAATGCCGAACACGCCGCATTCATCGTGGAAATGGTCGTCCTCGGGATCGGGCAGCGGCGGCAGGTCGGGGAAAGGCATATCAGCCATAATAGAGTGTGGTTCCTTTAAGTCACATTCATTGGGAATTGCTGTCAATCAGCCGTTCCATCTGCTTGCGGATTTGCGCCCCGTATCCTTCGGCACCTTCGGTCTCGTCACTTTTTGGAGCGGGCGAAACCAGGCCTTGCATCAGTTTATTGGCTTCTTCTATTTTGCGCGCCTGGTCCTGAATATCATTGGCGGTCTGATCGGCCTCGGCCGCCGCTTTGTCGGGAACCAGGGATCGCAACCAATGCGCCCCGGTTTCGATCACCGGCATGGTCCGGGCGGTGCGCAACCAGGGCGGTTGTTCGGGCGGCGGGATCATCCATTCGACGCCCAGGTAGATCAGGCATATGACGACGGCCCCACGGGCCAGGCCGAACAGGAAACCCAAAGACCGGTCGAGCGCATTGAGGGCGCTGTCCTGCACCCGTTTCGATATGGAACGGGTCAACAGGGACAGCACGGCGAGAGTGACAACGAAGACAACGACCCCGGCGATCAGATCGGCCAGCAGTTCGATGGCGATGATATCGCGGGCGTAGGGCTTTACATATTCAAAGCCAAACAGGGTGATAAAACCGGCCCCGACCCAGCCGCCGACGGACAGGATTTCCTGCACGAAGCCCCGCGAATAGGCCAGGAAGGCGGATACCAACAAGACAATGGCGACGGCAATATCGGTAATGTTGACCGGCAATTCATCCATTGCTGCCACCAATCTCGGACACTTTTGACGGCGCATGAAAAATCGCTAGCAAATCCGCCAAATGTTCGATTTCCCTGATTTTCAAGCTGCCGCCGCCGGCGGCGCCGCGTTTTTTCGGCATGATGGCGCTGGTAAAGCCCAGCTTGGCCGCCTCTTTCAGGCGGGCATCCCGATGGGCGACCGCACGCACCTGGCCGGACAAGCCGATCTCGCCGAAGACGACGGTGTCGGGCGGCACCGGCACGCCGCTCAGGCTGGAAATCAGGGCGCTCGCAACGGCTAAATCGGCGGCTGGTTCGACCACCCGCAGGCCCCCGGCCACATTCAGATAGACATCGTTGTTACCGATAGTCAGGCCGCAACGGGTTTCCAGCACGGCCAGCACCATGGCCAGACGGCCACTGTCCCAGCCGACCACGGCCCGGCGCGGGGTGCCCAAGGCACTGGGCGCGATCAGGGTCTGGATTTCAACCAGCAGGGGGCGGCTGCCCTCGATCCCGGCGAACACCGCGGCGCCGTTGATGTCGCCCTGATGATCGCCCAGGAACAGGGCGGACGGGTTGGTCACTTCCATTAATCCCCGTTCGGTCATTTCGAACACGCCGATCTCGTCGGTCGGCCCGAAGCGGTTTTTGACGGCGCGCAAAATGCGGAACTGGTGGCTGCGTTCACCTTCGAAATAGAGCACCGTATCGACCATGTGTTCCATCACTCTGGGCCCGGCGATCTGACCATCCTTGGTTACGTGACCGACCAGGATCACGGTGAAACCGCGGCGCTTGGCCAGGCGCACCAGTTCCTGGGCGCAAGCGCGAACCTGCGACACCGTACCCGGAGCCGAGTCCAGATTGTCCATGAACATGGTCTGGATCGAATCGACAATCACCAGGCCCGGCACAGAGCCCTGATCCAGGGTGGTGACAATATCGCGCACCGACGTGGCGGCGGCCAGTTGCACCGAGGTCTCGCTCAGACCCAGGCGGTCGGCCCGCATTCGTAGCTGATCGATGGCTTCCTCGCCGGAGATATAAATAACCTCCATCTGGCCGGACAAGGCGGCGGCGGCCTGCAACAGCACCGTCGATTTGCCGATACCCGGATCGCCGCCGACCAGCAGGGCCGAACCGGGCACCAGCCCGCCGCCGGTGACCCGGTCGAACTCGCCGATGCCACTTAAGCGACGGGGTGGTCTTTCACTGCCACCGGCCATGCCGACAATGGAAATTCTGCGCCCCCTGGCGGTGCCCAGGCCCTTGGGCGTGGCAGGGGTAACCGCTTCTTCGGACAGGGAATTCCAAGTCTGGCAGGACTCGCACTGGCCGCTCCATTTGGCGTAGCTGGCGCCGCATTCCTGACAGACAAAACGGGAAGTGTTCTTGGCCAAAGACGGTCCTTGGTTTGCGCTGGGTCCGGGGCAATGCCGTCCCTTAAGGATTTACCTGTCGTTTACGGGATTTGCGCCGCAAAAACAAGGATTCAACGGCAATATGGCGAATAAACCTGTTCCCGAAAGGGCGAATTCGGTATTATACGGAAAATATTTTTAAGGACCAATCCGATCATGAAATTTATCATCCGAATCGCCGCCGCCGTGACGCTGGTTTTGCTTGCCGTCACAAGCTTCCGGGCCCAGGCGGAAGCCCCCTATATCACCGTCGCCTCGACCACATCGACCCAGAATTCCGGCCTGTTCAAGGTTCTGATTCCGGCTTTCAAAGCGTACAGTGGCATCGACGTTCGGGTCGTTGCCGTCGGCACCGGTCAGGCTATCCGCCTGGCCCGTAATGGGGACGCGGATGTCTTGTTCGTGCACCATAAACCGTCGGAGCAAAAGTTCATCGCCGATGGCTTCGGTGTCGAGCGTTTTGATGTCATGTATAACGATTTTGTCATTGTCGGGCCAAAATCCGACCCGGCCGGAATTCGCGGCCTGACCGACGCCCTGGTCGCCTTCCGGCGGATCGCCGAAACCGCATCGACCTTTGCCTCTCGTGGCGACGACAGCGGCACCAACAAGAAAGAACTGGGCCTGTGGCAGGCGGTCGGTATCGACGCCAATGGGGCCTCGGGCACCTGGTACCGGGAAACCGGTTCGGGCATGGGGGCGACGTTGAATACGGCGGCAGGCATGGAAGCCTATTCCCTGACCGACCGGGGCACCTGGCTCAGTTTCAAGAACCGCCAGGGCCTGGAAATTCTCTCACAAGGCGACAAAAAACTGTTCAATCCCTATGGCGTTATCCTGGTCAATCCAGCCAAGTACCCCCACACCAAAGCCAAACTGGGCCAGGCCTTCATCGACTGGCTGATCTCACCCGATGGCCAGAAAGCCATCGCCGGATACAGCATCGACGGCCAGCAACTGTTCTTCCCCAATGCGAGCGGTGAAAGCGGCAGCTAGTGGATAGAATCTAAATAGTTTGCGATTATAGTATAAATACTATAATCTGTATTTATTGGGAAAGTTGCCGATGAAAGCCGTTCTTTGGATTGGCAACAGTCAGGCAAACCTGATCGCGTTTCCTGATCGTGTGCGTCGAAATTTGGGGTACGCATTGCATTTTGCTCAAATGGGGGACAAACATCCGGCGGCCAAGCCCCTTAAAGGATTTAGCGGGGCCGGGGTGCTTGAAATTGTTGAAAGTCATGAAGGCGATACGTATCGCGCCATATATACCGTCAAATTCGCAAATGCAGTTTATGTTCTTCATGCATTTCAAAAAAAGGCGAAAAAGGGAATAGCAACGCCAAAACGAGATATGGACCTCGTGAAATCACGTCTTAAACAGGCACTCGATCACTTCAGGCAGGGTTACAAAGACCTGGCCCTACCCGAAGCTGATGATCTGCAAGCCAAAGCCGAAATCACCCGACAGATATTCGATATCATAAAAGACAGAAAACTGACCCAGACAGCGGCTGCGAAGATACTCGGGGTTGCTCAGCCAGACGTGTCCAATCTGATGAATGGCCGACTCACCGGATTTTCCATTGATCGGCTATTTCACATGATAAACGCACTCGATTGTGATGTTGAAATCGTCATTCGTCGCAAACCGGTAGACAGCAAGGCGGCTGGTGTGGTTGTGGTCGCGGCGTAGATATAGATATTTGGCGGCGGACCTAAGCACAATGTCTTGTATTTCCTCAATGCTCCAGAAACTTTTTCAGTGCCTTGACCACCACACCGTTGAGGTTCATCTGGTGGTC
>CBFDVE010000009.1:0-16562 GCA_965613205.1 uncultured Rhodospirillaceae bacterium | reverse complement strand
CATGGCCTGTGATTTTTCCATCGCCCACGACATGTGTAACTTCGGCCAGGCCGGGCCGAAACATGGTTCGGCGGCCATCGGCGGCGCCACCGACTTCCTGCCGCTGATGATCGGCGGCGAGCAGGCGATGGTCTCGGGCACATTGTGCGAGCCCTTCTCGGCCCACAAGGCCTATCGGTTGGGGGTCATCATGGATGTCGTCCCGGCCCTGAAAATCGATGGCGAATTTATTGCCAATCCGTGCGTTGTCAGCAACCGCATGATCGATGATTTCGGTCGCATCGTCCATGGTGATTTCAAGACCGGTGAAGACTTCAAGGCGGGCAAGGAGTTGATCAAATCCGGCCAGGTTGATCTGTCCATGCTCGATGATACCGTCGAAGCCCTGTGCGCCAAGTTGATTCATACCTTCCCCGAATGCATGAGCAAAAGCCTGGAGGAGCTGCGCAAGCCCAAGCTCAACGCGTGGAACGCCAACAAGGAAAATTCCCGCGCCTGGCTGGCCCTGAACATGATGAACGAAGCCCGCACCGGCTTCCGCGCCTTCAACGAAGGGACCCGCGAAACCGGCCGCGAGATCGATTTTGTCAAACTGCGTCAGGGCCTGGCCCAGGGTGTGCCGTGGACTCAGGAGTTGATCGACAGCCTGATGCCGGGCGCGGGCGATGACTGACAGCCCGCTTAAAATCTGGCGCGAATGTGACGACCGCTTGCTGCGCCTGCGCCTGGACCGGCCCAAGGCCAACATCATCGATGGCCAGATGATCGCCGCCCTGGACCGGGTGTTCAGCGAGGTCGCCGAGAACCCGGATGTTCACGCAATTCTGCTCGATCACAGCGGACCCCACTTCAGCTTCGGGGCCAGTGTAGAAGAACATTTGCCGCAACACTGCGCCGCCATGCTTAAGTCCCTGCACGGTTTGATCCGTAAAATCCTGACCTGTCCGGCCCCGGTCCTGGTCGCGGTTGGCGGCCAATGCCTGGGCGGTGGGTTGGAGCTGGCGCTGGCCGGTAATTTGATTTTTGTCGCCCCTGAAGCCCGCCTGGGCCAGCCGGAAATCAAGCTGGCCGTGTTCGCCCCCGCCGCCAGTTGCCTGTTGCCGCGCCTGGCCGGTCAGCAGATGGCCGAAGACATGCTGTTGTCCGGGCGCAGTCTTAGCGGCGACGAAGCGGTTGGGGCAGGCATTGCGCGCTTTGCCGTGGCCGATCCTGCTGCTGCTGCGCTCGATTATTATAACGAACATTTGGCCGGGTTATCGGCCAGTTCCCTGCGCTATGCGGTTTCTGCCGCCCGGCAGCGGTTCGCCGCCGCCGTATCGGCCGATCTGGACCGGGTCGAAACCCTGTATTTGAACGGGTTGATGAACAGCGACGATGCGCCGGAAGGATTGCAGGCGTTCAGTGAAAAACGCACCCCCCGATGGAGGCACAGTTAGGCCATGAAAACGACAGCGGAAATTATCGAACACTGCCAGTATCTGGCCGAAGACCTGGATTTCACCTCGGCACGGGACTGGAAAGCCGCCGATCCATCGCGCCGGGTGGTCGGCTACATGCCGGTCTACGTGCCCCGTGAACTGATCCACGCCGCCGGTATGCTACCGCTGGGAATTCTTGGTGGTGGCGATAATATGGAAGTCATCCACGGCGATGCCTATTACCAGAGTTACATCTGCCGCATTCCCCGCTCGACTATTGAGTTGGCGGTGACCAAGCGGCTGGATTTTGTCGATGGCATGTTGTTCCCGTCGATCTGCGATGTCATTCGCAATTTGTCGGGCATGTGGAAATTGCTGCTGCCCGATGTCTACGTGCGCTATTTCGATGTGCCGCAAAACTTTAAATCCAACATCGGTGGAACCTATTACGCCCAGGAATTGCGGGAACTGAAAGCGGGCCTGGAAGGCATCAGCGGCCAGCCGATCAGCGATGAGGCCATCCGCCGCTCCATTGCCGTCTATAACGAAAACCGCAAACTGGTAAATGCCGTTTATGACCTGCGGGCTCGCTCTCCCTGGCTGGCCCCATCATGGGAAGTCTACTTGCTGATGCGGGCCGGCATGGTTTTGCCGGTGGAAGACCACAGTCAGTTGATGACCGATTATCTGGCGGCAGTGGAAAAAGAAGACCGGCCCGTGAAGGATAACTGCCGGGTTATCTTACAAGGGTCGTTCTGCGAACAGCCGCCCCTGAACCTGATCAAATCCATCGAACTGGCGGGCTGTTACATCGTCGATGATGATTACATGCTGATCACCAGATGGTTGCTCGATGACGTGCCCACAGATGGCGACCCCATTGAAAACCTGGCCGAATGCTTCATTAACCATTCGACCGAAACGGCGGCCAAATACGAACCGGATGGCAAGCGCAAGGGTCAGTATCTGATTCATATGGCCAAAGACCGGGCCGCCGAAGGGGTCATTTTCGCCGCCCCCAGTTTTTGCGATCCGGCATTGCTGGACCGGCCGATGCTGGCGGGGGCGCTGGAACGCGCCGGCATTCCCTACATTTCCTTCAAGTACGCCGAAAATTCCGGCCAGATGCAGCCGATCCGCGAACAGGCCGGAACCTTCGCCGATACCATTAAATTATGGAGTGAAGCCTCATGAACACAGCCCCCGAACGCGAAGACGTGATCAAGGAAAGTTCCATGATCAAGCAAAAGGAAATGATCACGCGCAACTACGACTTGCTGACCAGCACGGCGGAAACCGGCAAGAAGGTGGCGGCCACTTATGTGCCGGGCAATCTGAACGAACTGATCATGTGCTTCGACATGCTCAATAACCTGCCGGAAATCAACGCCATCCAGAACGGTATGCGCAAGAAATCCGGAGCGCTAATTCAGGACGCCGAGAAAATGGGTCATTCGGAAGATGTGTGCACCTACGTCAAGGCCGATATCGGTCACATGGCGAAGGGCTCGATCGCGCCCAATGGCAAACCCATGCCGCCGCCAGACCTATTGCTGCTGTCCTATACCGGTTGTTTCACCTTCATGAAGTGGTTCGAATTGCTGCGCGATCAGTACGGTTGCCGCACCACCATGCTGCATGTGCCCTACGAAGGGGACGGCGTCATTACCGCCAACATGCGCGACTACGTGGTCAAGCAACTGAAAGAAGAAGTGATCCCGGCTTTGGAAGAGGTCAGCGGCGTCAAGTTTGATATCGACCGGCTACGGCAAAACCTGAAAAATTCGGCCAAGGCGGAAGATGATTTCGTCTGGGTGCTGGAAAGCGCCAAGAACAAGCCGTCCCCCATCGATGCCTATTTCGGCGGCGTCTATTACGTTGGCCCGATCTTCACCGCCTTCCGCGGCACCACGGACGCCATCGATTATTACCGCATCTTGCGCGGAGAAATCGAACAACGCATTAAAGAAGGTAAAGGCCCGATCACCCCGGAAGGGGAAATGACCCAGGAAAAATACCGGCTGGTGGTGGAAGGCCCGCCGAACTGGACCAGCTTCCGGGATTTCTGGAAAATGTTTTACGACGAAGGGGCCGTGGTGGTGTCATCGACCTATACCAAGGTCGGCGGAGTCTATGATTACGATGGCTTCCGTCACGATCCTGACCGGCCACTGGAAAGCCTGGCCGATTACTGCCTGGGGTGTTACACCAATCGCAACCTGCCCATGCGGGTCGATATGATCGAGAAGGCGATGGAAGATTATCAGGCCGATGGCTTCCTGATCAATTCGATCAAAAGCTGCAACAGCTTTTCCGCCGGGCAACTGATGATCATGCGCGAGATCGAACAGCGCACCGGCAAGCCCGCCGCCTTCATCGAAACCGACCTGGTCGATCCGCGCTATTTTTCACCGGCCAATATCAAGAACAGGCTGGAAAGCTATTTTCAGATGATTGATCAGAAACGCCAGGGCGGCAGCCCAATGAAGGCCGCCTGAAGGGGAGCACACGAGATGAAATGTTATATCGGAATTGATCTGGGATCGACCACCACCAAGGCGGTCCTGATGGACGAAAACGCCGAAATTCTTGGTCGGGGAATTACCAATTCCCGCTCCAATTATGACACCGCCGCATCCGTCGCCAAACAGGAAGCACGGTTGGGGGCGCGGCTGACACTGTTTCGTCGCGGCATCAGCGATCTGACAAAAATAGCCGGGATCGATGATTTGATGACCGATCTGGAACTGTCGATCCGCCATCAGCAGTTCCTCGAACAGCTTCAGGATTTGCACGATACCTGTGTTTCTCACGTTAAAAATAATGACGGGGCGGTGGTTGAAGCACTGGCGGAAATATTCAATCGTATTGGCGCGGAAAGCACGGCCATGTTCGTTCGCGGGGCCGAGCGCAAATCCGATTTCTTCCGCGATATCGCGGGCGGGCGGGTGATGAAGTTGTCGGAAGAAATCGGCAAGCAAAGTGGTGTCGGCTTCGACACCCTGCTTAACTTGTACGATAAATCGATCATCGATGTGGAAAACCGACCGCCGGAAGCCGGACTGTCGGAAAAATTCCGCGCCGGCCTGCACCGGCTGCTGGCGAACTCACCTGAATTATCAATTGATGAAACGGCGGCGCAAAAAGCCCTGTCCCTGGCGCTCGACGCCGAGCTTGAAGAAGAATACGTAGTCGGCACCGGCTATGGCCGGGTCACTTTGCCATTTCCCAAGGAACATATTCGCTCGGAAATCCTGTGCCATGGCCTGGGCGCCCATTTGATGTATCCCGAAACCCGCACGGTGCTCGACATCGGCGGCCAGGATACCAAGGCGATCCAGGTCGATGGCGCCGGAATTGTCGAAAACTTCCAGATGAATGATCGCTGCGCCGCCGGCTGCGGGCGATATCTGGGTTATATCGCCGATGAAATGAACATGGGGCTGCATGAACTGGGGCCGATGGCCCTGAAGGCGACCAAAACCGTGCGGATCAATTCCACCTGCACCGTGTTTGCCGGGGCCGAACTGCGCGACCGGTTGGCCCTGGGCGAAAAGCGCGAAGACATTCTGGCCGGATTACACCGGGCCATTGTCTTGCGCGCCATGTCGATCATATCGCGGTCCGGCGGCGTTGCCGACCAGTTCACCTTCACCGGCGGCGTCGCCAACAACGGCGCGGCGGTGAAGGAACTGAAAAAGCTGGTAGTCGAAAATTACGGTGACGTGATTATCAATATCGACCCTGAATCCATTTACACGGGTGCACTGGGGGCGGCCGAATTCGCCCGCCGCGCCGTTATTAATTAAGGAGGAAAAAAGCCAATGACTATTACAGCAGGCATTGATGTCGGTACGGGCGCGGTCAAGGCGGTCGTTTTTGACATTGAAGAGGGTGGCAAAGGCGAGGTCAAATGGCTCGGTCGCAGCCTCGAAAAAATCCGTCAGCGCGATCCCTTGCGCCTGGCCCGCGAGACCTATGAAAGTGCGCTCGCCGATGCAGGATTGAACGGCGATGACGTGGCCTACATCGCCACCACCGGCGAGGCCGAAAGCCTGACTTTCACCACCGGGCACTTCTATTCCATGACCACCCATGCTCGTGGTGCCATCCATTTAAACCCGAAAGTGCGCGGGGTGCTGGATGTCGGGGCCCTGCACGGGCGGGCGATCATTATCGATCAACGGGGCAAGGTGCTGGATTACCGCATGACATCCCAGTGCGCGTCGGGGTCGGGCCAGTTTTTGGAAAACATCGCCCGCTATCTGGGCATCGCCCAGGAAGAAATTGGTACGCTTTCCCAACAGGCCGATGCGCCGGAAAAGGTCTCCTCCATTTGCGCGGTTTTGTCGGAAACCGATGTCATCAACATGGTGTCCCGCCAGGTATCGACCTCGAATATTTTAAAAGGCATTCACATGTCCATGGCCGGGCGACTGGCCAAGTTGCTGAGGGCCATTAAAATGAAAGAAGGCACCGTGTTGATGACCGGTGGCCTGGCCCTGGATACGGGCCTGCTGGCCGCCCTGAATGAAGAAATGGCCGGGCAAAAAGTTTCGGTTGATGCCCTTTCCCATGTCGATTCCATCTATGCCGGGGCTATCGGGGCGGCCATCTGGGGCGCTTTTAGGCACCAAAAGCTGGCCCAGATCGGGGCCCTGAAACTGGCTTCTTAAGTCAGGCGCGATCCAGATTTTTCAGTAACGTTGTCAGGGTGATCGATTTCAAAGTGGAAACCGTGATGTCTTCAATTTCCTTGGAAACCCGGTTCAGGGCGCGACCGATATCGGCGTCCTTGCCGGTTTCGGGAAAGGCGCTATCGTGGCTGTCGATGTCTTCGAACAGGCAGACCACATGATACAGGGTGACCCGTTTGGGGTTGCCGATAAAGCGATAACCACCGCCCGCTCCGCGCATGGATTCGACCAGTCTGGCCCGGGCCAGATCGCGCAATACTTTAGCCAGGTGATTAACCGAAATGCCAAAAGTATCGGCGATGTCGGCGGCCGAGATTTGAGTTTCCGGATCCCGCGCCAGTTCCAGAACGGCGAACAAGGCACACTGGGTCGCTTTTTGCAGCCTCATGGTTGCGTTCTTTTCGAGCCTAAGGGCATTTCCAGTTGAATGAACGGGCCGCCCATCATGCCCTGCGAACGGAAGAACGTCATATTCAATTCGTCGGCACGGGCCAGCATGGTGCGGACCTGATCGACGCCGTCGGCGGCCAGGCGGTCGCAGATGGCGGCGAACATGGAACTGCCGACCTTGTTCAGGCGGTTTGCGGGATCGACACCCAGGGCGAATATCCAGCCGCTGGGTGGCGAGCCAAATTCCCAGGCCCGAACCTCGCCGATGATAAAGCCGATAACGGCGTTTCTCGTATCTTCGGCAATCAGGAAATAGCGCTTGTCACGGGTGCCATAGCGCTCGAACATTCCAGCCCAGTAATCGGGCTTGGCGATGCCGGTGATGGTGGCGTCCAGGTCGCTGACGGCGCCAATATCGTCGCTTTTCGCGACCCGAATATCAAAATCCTGATATTTGACTTTGGTCCCCGACATGCCCTCTCCAGTTGTTTGGAAGCTTCTTGACAGGATGGTGCGCCTGACCCAAAATGTAAATAGGAATTATGGTACCAATATAAGCTTTAGGTTGTTTATACCTGATCAGGGCATAAAAAATGATAGATTTCAATACCCATCCAGGCCGGTACCGGCACTGGAAGCTGGTGGTGGCTGGCCAGATTGCCACCCTGTCAATGGACGTGGACGAAGAGTGCGGCCTCAAGCCCGACTACAAGTTAAAGCTCAATTCCTATGATCTGGGCGTCGATATCGAACTTTACGACGCCGTTCAGCGGCTGCGTTTCGAACATCCAATGGTGCGTGTTGTGGTTTTAACCTCGGCGCTCGACAGGGTCTTCTGTTCCGGCGCCAACATCACCATGCTGGGCAGTTCCAGCCACGGCGAAAAGGTCAATTTTTGCAAGTTTACCAACGAAACCCGCAACGGCATCGAAGACGCCTCGGAATATTCCGGCCAGAAATACATTTGCGCGATCAACGGCACGGCGGCCGGCGGTGGCTACGAACTGGCCCTGGCGAC
Source organism: uncultured Rhodospirillaceae bacterium (assembly GCA_965613205.1). GTDB lineage: Bacteria > Pseudomonadota > Alphaproteobacteria > Rhodospirillales > JABHCV01 > CAZZKE01. The sequence continues at coordinate 9,039 of CBFDVE010000009.1, read as the reverse complement.
CGACCACATTATGCTGATTGATGATGGCGCCAGTGCGGTGTCGTTGCCCGAATTGTCCTTGCTCGCCGTGTTGCCGGGCACCGGCGGGTTAACCCGGTTGGTCGACAAACGCCGGGTGCGTCGCGACCGGGCCGATTATTTCTGCACCCTGACCGAAGGCATCAAGGGCAAGCGGGCGGTCGAGTGGAATCTGGTCGATGAAATCGTCGCCAAAACCGCCCTGCACGAAAAGGCCATGGAACGGGCGAGCGAACTGGCCGAAAATTCCGACCGTCCGACCGATGCCACCGGCATCGAACTGAGCGCCCTGAACCGGGCCATCACCGATACCGCCATAACTTATGAACATGTGACCATCGGGCTGGATCGGGATCAGCGTCTGGCCCGTATTAATATCGCCGCACCCGATCAGATGCCACCGTCCGACCTGGCCGATATCCACGCTCAGGGCGTTGGGTTCTGGCCCCTGGCCGTGGCTCGCCAACTGGACGATGCGATCCTGCATCTGCGCACCAACGAGCCGGACCTGGGCACCTGGGTCTTCACCACCAGCGGCGAAGCCAATCATGTGGCCGCCGCCGATGATGCCCTGCTGGCCCATGGGGATGACTGGCTGGTGCGGGAAATAAGCCTTTTTCTGAAACGTGTATTCAAGCGCATTGATGTGACCTCGCGCTCGCTCATTGCCCTGATCGAACCGGGCAGTTGTTTCGTCGGCTCGCTGTTCGAACTGGTGCTGGCCGCCGATCGTTCGTTCATGCTTGACGGGGTGTTCGAGGGCGATAACCGGACCCCGGCCTGTCTGCGCCCCGGCCTGATCAACTTCGGACCCCTGCCCATGTGTAATGGCCTGACCCGCTTGCAAACCCGCTTTCTGGACGACGACCAGACGATTTCAACGGTGATGGAGGAATGTGGTAACGATCTGGACGCCGAAGCCGCCCATGATCTGGGCCTGGTGACCTTCATTCCCGATGATCTGGACTGGCACGATGAAGTGCGTCTGGCCCTGGAAGAACGGGCCAGTTTCTCGCCCGATGCGCTGACCGGCATGGAAGCCAGCCTGCGTTTCGCCGGCCCCGAAACCCTGGAGACAAAAATATTCGGACGCCTGAGCGCCTGGCAAAACTGGATTTTCCAACGGCCCAACGCGGTCGGAGAAGAAGGCGCTTTAAAGCGCTTCGGCACCGGCCTGAAAGCATCTTATGATGCCAAGCGGATATGACTGTAAGGAACCTTTATGAGTATTGATTATCAGGAAAAAATCCCCAACAACGTTAATCTTTCCGAAGACCGACGCCTGCAAAGGGCGCTGGAAAAATGGCAGCCGGGATATCAGCAATGGTGGGCCGAACTGGGCCCCGATGAAAGCCAGAATATGGATGTCTACCTGCGCACGGCGATCAGTGTGGAACCGGGCGGCTGGGCCAATTACGGCCATGTTAAAATGCCCGATTACCGTTGGGGCATTTTCCTGTCGCCCGCTGAAGAAGATCGCAAAATCAATTTTGGCAGCCACAAGGGCCAGCCCGCCTGGCAGGAAGTGCCCGGCGAATACCGGTCCGAACTTAGGCGTCTGATCGTCACCCAGGGCGATACCGAACCGGCATCGGTCGAACAGCAACGGCATTTGGGGCTGACCTGTCCGTCTCTTTACGATCTGCGCAATCTGTTTCAGGTCAACGTCGAAGAAGGCCGCCATTTGTGGGCCATGGTTTATTTGTTGCACGCCCACTTCGGTCGCGATGGCCGGGAAGAAGCCCAGGAAATGCTCGAACGCCATTCCGGCGATGCAGACAAGCCGCGCATTCTGGAAGCCTTCAACGAAGAAACGCCGGACTGGCTATCGTTCTTCATGTTCACCTATTTCACCGACCGGGACGGCAAATATCAGTTGGCGTCGCTGGCGGAATCCGGTTTCGATCCGTTGTCGCGGACCTGCCGTTTCATGTTGACCGAAGAAGCCCACCATATGTTTGTCGGGGAAACCGGTGTCGGCCGGGTGATCGCCCGGTGCTGCCAGTTAATGAATGAGCGCAAGACCGATGATGTGCGCAAATTTGGCGCCATCGATCTGGCGACGATCCAGAAATATATCAACTTCCATTACAGCGTTTCGGTCGATCTGTTCGGCCAGGAACTGTCCACCAATGCGGCTAATTATTACACCATGGGTCTGAAAGGCCGGTTCCAGGAAACCCGCATCGATGATGACCATGTGCTTGGCGAGGCGACCTATTGCGTGGCCCGGATCAAGGGCGACAAGATCGTCCTTAGCGAGCAAAGCGCCCTGACCGCCGTCAACGAACGGTTGCGCGATGAATATACCCATGATTGCCAGCGTGGACTGGACAACTGGAACAAGATCATTGCCAAGGCCGGCATCGATGCCAAACTGAGCCTGCCCCACCGGGCGTTCCACCGGGATATCGGTGCATTTTCCACTATCCAGGCCGACCCGCAAGGCAATATCATCAGCGCGGCGGACTGGGAAAAGCAAAAAGACGACTGGTTGCCATCCGATGCCGACCGGGCCTACGTGACATCGCTCATGAAGGCGGTTACCGAGCCCGCTAAAATGGCCGCCTGGATCGCCCCGCCGGGTAAGGGCATCAACGGTCAACCAACGGATTTTGACTACGTCAGGTTTAACTGAGATAAATCAGAGGCAGCGCGATGGACAACAACACGGTTTCAATCGATACCTCGGTCAACCCATCAACAATCACCTATTCAGGCACCTTCAATGTGGCGGTGCCGTTCATTGATCGCCATGTGGCAGAAGGGCGGGCCGACAAAGTCGTTATCCGCCAGGCCACCGGCGGCCAGGTGACCTACGGCGAGCTTGCCGAAAATGTTAATCGAACCGGCAATGCCCTGTTGGCCTTGGGCCTGGGGCAGGGCGACCGGATGCTGATGATGGTCAAGGATTGCCCGGAATTTTTCTATCTGTTCTGGGGTGCCATCAAGGCCGGGATCGTACCCGTGCCCATCAACACTTTGTTACGGGCCAAGGATTATCAGTTCATGATCCAGGATTCCGCTTGCGCGGCGGTCATCTATTCCCCGGAATTCGCCGCCGAAGTGGAACCGGCCGTGGCCAGCACCGACCACAAACCGAACCACGTATTGCGCACGGAAGGCGAAGGCAAAAGCAAAAGCCTGACCAGTCTGATGGCGGAAGCCTCGCCCGATCTGACCGCCGCCCCGGCCACGGCGACAGACGATTGCTTCTGGCTGTATTCGTCGGGCACTACCGGCACGCCAAAGGGGGCCGTGCACGCGCACCGGGATATGGTCGAAACCAGCCAGCATTACGCCGTCGAGACTCTGGGTCTGGGCCAGGACGATGTGTGTTTTTCGGCGGCCAAACTGTTCTTCGCTTACGGACTTGGCAATGGCATGACATTTCCCTTGTGGGTCGGCGGATATTCTATCTTGCTGCCTGGCCCGCCTACCCCGGACAGCACCTTTGATGTCATTGAAACCTTTCGCCCGAGCATTTATTTCGGGGTGCCGACCCTTTATGCGGCGCAATTGAAAAGCCTGGAAAGCACGACACGGGACCTGTCGTCCCTGCGCGCCTGCGTGTCCGCCGGGGAGGCCCTGCCGGGTGATATTTTCCGCCGCTGGCAGAACAAGACCGGCACCCCAATCCTCGATGGCATCGGCTCGACCGAGGCTCTGCACATCTTCATTTCCAACGTGCTGGACGATATCAAGCCCGGTGCCAGCGGGCGACTGGTGCCTGGATACGACGCCAAAATTGTCGATGAAGCCGGGGAGGTCAAGGCCATCGGCGAAAGCGGGCGATTGCTGATCAAAGGCTTGTCCAATGCCGGGTACTACTGGAACAATCCGGACAAGACGGCGGCAACAATGATCGACGGTTGGCTCGATACGGGCGACACTTATATTTTGGATGGCGAGGGTTATTATCTATACTGCGGACGCAATGACGACATGTTGAAGGTCGGCGGCATCTGGTGTTCGCCGTTCGAAATTGAGGCAAAATTAATTGAACACGGCAAAGTCCTGGAAGCGGCTGTGGTCGGTCGGGCCGATGATAACGCCCTGATCAAACCCCATGCCTTTGTCGTGCTCAATAATCAGGAAGATGCCGGTGAGGCGACGGAAGGCGAATTGCTGGACCATTGCAAGTCTGGCCTGGCCCGCTATAAGTATCCGCGCTGGTTCACTTTTGTCAGCGAATTGCCGAAAACGGCGACGGGAAAAATCCAAAGGTTCAAGTTGCGTTAAAGGCTTTCATGCAAGAAAAACTGTGCTCTCTCGATCAGGCCATCGGCGACCTTCTTCCGGGCGGCAGCAGTGTGGTGTTGGGGGCTTGTCTGGAACCGGATATTCCGTTTGCCGCGACCTATGAAATCATTCGTCAGGGCATCAAAGACCTGGATGTCATCGCCCCCATATCGGATGCCTCGACCGATATGTTGATCGGCGCGGGCTGTGTCGGCCAGGTCACCGGGGCCTGGGTCGGCAATGTGTCGGGCGGATTGGGTCACAACTATCGCCGGGCCTTTGAAAACCGGGATACGCCGTCGATCAAACTGCGGGATCATTCAAATTTTTCCCTTGGCATGGCCTTGATGGCCGGGGCTTACGGAATGCCATATGCGCCGATGCGCTCCCTATTGGGTTCCGACATTGTTAAATCCAACGATCAGTTTATTGCTGCGGAAAACCCATTTTGCGATCAAAAGGAGCCGGTCGTTCTGGTGCCGCCGCTGATACCCGATGTCGCTATTCTGTCGGTGCAGCGGGCCGATAAGTACGGCAATAATCATCACTGGGGCAACCGGGGCCTGGCCCAGGAGGCCGCCCTGGCGGCGGAAAAAGTGATCTTGCTGGCCAATGAAATTGTTGAACCCGAGATCATCCTGTCCGACCCCAGCCGGGTGCTGGTGCCGGGCTATCTGGTCAGCAGTGTTTGCCACCTTCCAGCCGCCGCCCACCCGTCCCCGCAAACCGGCTGCTGGCGGCGGGACAACGAATTTTTCAATGACTATCACAGGCAATCACGGGACCAGGAAGGTTTTCAGGAATGGCTCGATGAATGGGTCTACGGGGTGGCCGATCACCAAGCCTACCGGGCCAAGCTGGGGGCCGGCCTGAAGAGCCTCGAAATCACCGGCCAGGCGTTGTCCGCCCCGGCCAATTTCGCGGCGGTTTAGCCCATGGTCGATTATTCAATTCAGGAACTGATGATCATCGCCGCGGCGCGGGAAATCAACGATGGCGAACTGGTCTTTGTCGGTATGCGGTTGCCCATCGCCGCCTATGGTGTGGCCCGTTTGACCCACGCACCGAACGCGGTCGGGCTGTTCGAATGCGGCATCGCCAGGTACGCCCCGGCGGGCGACATGCTCTACACCATGGGTGATCCGCCAAACCAGTTGCAGGCGGCCTGGTCGGCCGGGCTGGTCCCGGTGATGAGCCAGCTGCAACGGGGCCGGGTCGATGCCGGATTTATCGGAGGTGCTGAAATCGACCGCTACGGCAACGTCAACACGTCTTACATCGGCGACTTCAACAAGCCTCTAATCAAGCTGCCCGGATCGGGCGGGGCGGCGGATATCGCCGCCATGTCAAAACGATTGCTGGTGATCATGAACCACGAGAAGCGCCGCCTGGTGGAAAAAGTCGATTACATCACCTCGCCGGGGTTTTTGCACGGCGGTTGCAGCCGGGCCGACGCCGGGCTTGCCGTTGGCGGGCCTTCGGCGGTGATCACCGACCGGGCCATTCTAAGGCCCCATGGTCCCGACAATGAATTGCACCTGGCGTCATTCCATCGGGGCAACGGCATCGACGACATCGCCGAAAATACCGGCTGGAACCTGCAAGTCCGGCCTGATCTGGCGGAAACGCCGCTGCCGTCGCCAGAGGAACTGGCGGCCTTGCATGAAATTGATAAAGACGGTTTTTGGCATTGAGCACCGCGAATGTTTGAATAAGTTCCCTATTCTATTTACTATTCGATAGTCATCGCAGGGTATGTTTCAGGGGGCGCCGTGATGAGGAAATCAGATGAAGCGGGCACACGACCAGATGTTGTTCGTATCTGGATTGCCCTTGGTCTTGTCATCATCCTGATCATCGCCGCCGCTATGATGCTGGTCGAAGCAGATACCCAGCGGGATCAGCAGGAACAAGTGGCATCCGTTATCTCGAAATTAAGCACCGTTCGGGCCCGGCTCGAAGGTGCGATCAATGGCAATTTACTGGCCATTACCGGCCTGATTGTCGAAATTTCGATGAATCCGGAAATCACCCAGGAGGAATTTTCCAGATACGCCAGTGTGATTTTGGCGCAAAAAACCGAAATTCGCCACGTCTCTGCGGCTCGAAATCTGGTGATCAGCCACATATATCCCCTGGCTGGAAACGAAAAAGCACTGGGTCTTGATTACCGAACAGTAAAAAAGCAAGCAGATGCGGCGCTCAGGGCGCGAGATATTGGCGGCATCTTTGTCGCCGGACCGATAAATTTAGGACAAGGGGGTCGCGGTTTCGTCGCCCGCACCCCGATTTATGAATTTAGCGAAAGCGGGGTCGCAAACCAGGGCCGTTTCTGGGGCCTGCTGTCGGTCGTTATTGATGTCGATAAATTGTATGGCGTGGCGGGATTGACGAGTTCGAACCAGACCATCGAAATTGCCATTCGCGGGCAAGACAGTTCGGGCAGCGATGGGGCGGTTTTTTTCGGGCGGCCCGCTTTGTTTGATAGTGATCGGGCGTTGCTCGATGTTTCCCTGCCGCACGGATCCTGGCAACTGGCCGCCGCGCCGAAAGAGGGCTGGGCTACCAGTTCACCAAACGCGCCGACCATATGGGGGGTTGGCCTGATACTGGTCTTGTTGGCGGTCGGATTGACTCTGTACCGGCGACGGCAAATCAAGGAAAACGGACGGATCGAAGTTGCCCTGCGCGAAAGCGAGGAACGCATGCGCGCCCTGGTCACCTACATGCCCAGCAAGCTGCACATCAAGGATACCGAAGGTCGTTATGTTCTGATCAACCGCAAGAGTGAAAAATTGTTCGGGGTGACCAATGAACAGGCTCTGGGCAGGACATCACGCGAAATTTTTCCAACCAAAATGGGCGAGAAGTTTGATAGCCATGACCGGGCCGTGTTGGCGACCGGCGAGCCCATCGATGCCGAAGAAGAATTTGCCGAAGAAGATGGCATCCACACCTATTCCACCACCAAGTTTCCAATACTGGGGGCCGATGGCGATATTGTCGCCGTCGGTTCCAGTGGATTTGATATCACCCTTCGCAAGCAAGCAGAACAGGCCTTGCGGGACAGTGAGGCCAAGTTCAAGGATTTCGCCAAAATTTCTTCAGATTGGTTCTGGGAGACGGATGAGGAGTTGCGGTTCACATATTTTTCCCCGCGAACCAAGGAAATCACCGGTTTTAGTCCGGAACTATACCTGGGAAAAACCCGGCGCGACGTTTCTCACAGTCACAATACGGACCCGCGCTGGAAACGGCATATGGCCGACCTGGATGGCCACCGGGAATTTCGTAATTTTGAACACGATTTGAAGATTGCCAATGACCGAATCTTGAGAATATCCATTAACGGTATGCCGGTGTTCGATGAGGATGGTATTTTTACCGGATATCATGGCACCGGTCGAGACATCACCGACCGCAAGTTGGCTGAAGAAGAGTTGGCCCGTCACCGTCTTGGTTTACAGTATCTGGTCCAGGAGCGAACACAGGAACTCAAGGAGGCCATGGAATCCGCCGAAAAAGCAAATTCGGCGAAATCAGAATTTCTGGCCAATATGAGTCACGAATTGAGGACTCCCTTGAATGCCATCATCGGATTTTCAAGCACCATCCATGAAGAATATTTCGGACCCGTCGGACATCCGAAATACCGCGAGTACATGACCGATATCATGTCTTCGGGCCACCATTTGCTCGATCTTATCAATGACATACTCGATGTATCGGCGATCGAAGCGGGCAAGATTGAATTGAACGACGAAGAAATCCCGATCCCCGAAATTGTCGCGTCTTCGATCAGTCTGGTTCAGGCCCAGGCCGAACGGGCAGAAATAACTCTCGAGATCCAGTTGACCGACAATCTGCCGCGACTGCTTGGCGACGAGCGCCGGGTCAAACAAATCCTGCTCAACATGCTCAGCAATGCGGTTAAATTCACGCCCGATGGGGGGCAGATTTCCATCACGTCGAGCCTGGATCAGGATGGTGGATTGAAAATTGTTGTCAGCGATACGGGGATTGGCATGGATGAAGCGGAACTGATCAGCGCGTTCAGCATGTTCGGCCAGGTCGATAGTGGTTTGGCGCGAAAGCACGACGGTTCCGGACTGGGGCTGCCGCTGTCCCGTGGCCTGATGGAAAAGCATGGGGGTAGGCTCAATATCGAAAGCGAAAAAGGCCGGGGAACAACAGTTACGGCCCATTTTCCGGCCGACAGAACCGTCGTTTTATGACTGCCAGTGGGGCGGGTAAGTGCGTTCGTATCCGGGCAATTTTTCGACTCTGGTCAGCCAATCGGCCGTTTTCGGATACTTGTTGCTCAAAGGATTAACGGCAATATCCAGTGCCCTGGCGTTTTCCTTGCCAGTGGCGCGCAGGAACATTTTCAAAACCGGATAGATAACAAAGTCGGCCGCCGACACATTGGCTCCGGCCATCCAGTGCGCACTTGCCAAATTATTTTCCAGCCACGTCAGTTGCCCGTAACAGGTCTCGATCAGCTCATCGGTTTCGTCAGGTTTGTCGGCGAAACTGTGAGAGAAAATGGCAATGGCCATTTTTATCAGGGGAGTTCGAGCGTGATTTTCGAATTCATGGATGCGTTGCCATGTCTGGCCAATCTGCCCAGGGTCCGTGCCAAACATCGGGGGCTGTTCATGCCGGGCTTCCAGATAGGACAGAATTGCAATTGATTCAGAAATCACGGTGTCGCCATCTTTCAGCACCGGAACTTCGCCGCGTGGGTTAATACCATCGAGCGTTAATAAGGACCTATAG